>PDRU01000139.1 GCA_002748225.1 Spirochaetales bacterium
GTTAAGCCGGCCAGAATATCAATACCTTTCTGCCAGAAATCAGGACTTTCAATATCAAAACCCGCCAGCCGGGCTACAGCGGCCGCGTCATTCGAACCGGTAGCCTCCAGCAGCCGCGTATAGTCGGCAGCAAAAGACTTACCCTCTTCCAGATAGCGGGAATACAGCCCCAGGGCAAACAGCTGCCCAAAGGCATAGGGAAAATTATAAAATGCCAGTTCGGCCGAATAATAATGTCCTTTAACAGCCCACATCCACGCGTGTCTTTCCTGCGGATGAAGGGCATCGCCGTAAGTGCGCTGCTGCGCGTCCAGCATCAGGCTGCACAGTTCTTCCGCGCTCAGCTCGCCCTTCTCCCGTTCCCTCATCAGCGCCGACTCAAAATGGAAACGGCTCAGAATATCCACAATCACCTGAGAGGCTCCCATTAAATAAGTATCCAGAATGGAAAGCGCGTCTTCCGCGGAAGCCTCATTCAGCGCGGCACGGAAAACCAGCGTCTCCGAAAAAATGCTGGCTGTTTCAGCCAGAGTCATGGGATATTGACGGCTCAGAGCATCCTGATCTTTAAGAACCTCACCATGCCAGGCATGCCCCAGTTCATGCGCCACAGTGGAAACAGAATCAAAAGAACCGTCAAAATTACAGAGAATGCGGCTTTCCCCCGCCAGAGGCAGATGAGTACAGTAGGCCCCGCCCACCTTGCCCAGCCTGGGCTGCGCATCTATCCAGGACTCCTCAAAGGCATTACGGGCAAAATTCCCCATTTCTTCCGAAAGCGTATCGAACATGGCCGGTATAAACGCCCGGCACTCCTGCCAGCTCCATTCGCTTTTTTTCAGCGGAGCAAAAAGATCGTACCAGGAAAGCTGCTCCAGCCCCAGAATCTTTGCCTTGGCCCTAAAATACCGGCGGAACACCGGAAGAGAACGGTTCATAACACCCAGAAGAGCATCCAGTGCGGCGCGGGTAATACGGTTCTGGACCAGAGAACGCTCCAGGGTACTGCCCCAGCCCCGCAGGGAATTCATGGTAACAGTCCAGCCTTTTACACCGTTAAGAGCCGACGCAAGAGCTATTTCATGTTCCTTCCAGCCCGCGCATTCACTTTTCCAGGCCTTCCGCCGCACATTTCTGTCAGGATCATAGGCCAGCGACCGCAGTTCGCTGAGAGTTTTACCGTCAGAAACAACCGATGAAGCAATACGTCCGTGGAGTCTTTCCCAGGCATCGGCTCCGTTTCTCTGAAGATCCGCGGCCAGATTCTCCCGTTTAATACACATCTGCCGGGAAGCAAACAAACGCTCTTCCTTCAGAAAAAACACATGGTTCTGCAGCCGCGAGTCGGAAATCAGCTCATTCCAGGCTTTATCTTCCAAAAGCCCCAGGGCAGAGCGGAAACGGACAGCGGCATCTTTAACCGGCAGAACAACAAGGTCCAGTTTATCCCTTTCCCGCTGAATATCCGGATTACCGGTATCCACAGACCACAACGCGGTAATATAAGACTCCAGATTTTCCGACAGATCCTCCAGACGGCCCAGAAGGGCCAGAATTTCCGGCAGACTCTCACCGGAAAGAGTATCCCGGTCAACTTCCAGAATTTCGCGGAGTTTATCCGACAGCTCTGTTAAAGAAGCCAAATCTTTTCTGTAGGCATCAGAATCCGGCGAGGGATAAACAGATTGCAGGTTCCAGCGCATATCCTTTTCATTTTCCATACCGCGGCTCTCCTTTTCTTATTATTCCTCTTATCCGTTCTCCCTGAATTTTCTTGCGTGCCTGTAATGAGGCCGCGAATTACGTCCCGAACGGTTTTCTTCGGCAAACCTGGAACGCTTACGGGGCATTTTCAACCCCCTCTCCCGGAACATCCATTTTACCGCTTCTTCCACATCGCGGTTCGGCTGCACCAGAGGTTTCAGCAGATTTTTAAGTTCCTGAACAACATTAAAATAATCAGGAACCTGCAAATCAGAAACTTCCAGTTCCGGCACCTTCCAGACTCCCGTCGCTTCCATAACCGGTGCTGTGAGAAACTGAAGCATCCTGCCGCGGCTCAATTCCGCCGTGAGCATCTGCTGGTCCATTTCCGCCAGACTCAGAAAAAAAGCTTCGCGCAGCTTTTCCCCGCCCGAAAGCAGAATTTCTTCAATGCGGGGCAGCAGCGGCTGCAGCAAATGGTAACGGTGCATCAGACGCATAATTACTTCCGAATTGCCGCTTTTCAGTATTTTATGGAGTTCCTCTGAAAGACGTGAAACCGACGCCGAAGCAAGCAGCGGAGCCTGCTTGCGGATCTTCCGCCCCACCTGAGGAGCAATCCGCATGCCGGTAATGGCCGCGTATTTAACAGCCCTCAGCATGCGCACCGGATCTTCGGTAAAAGAAGTATCCAGCGGCAGGACACTGCGCACAATCCTGCGGCGGATATCCTCTACCCCGCCCACAAAATCAATAATAACCTCTTCAGAAGGGCTGTAATAAAGCGCGTTAAGGGAAAAATCGCGGCGGGTTACATCCTGATAAAACGTACCGTAAACATGATTCCGGTCACCGGATTCGGGAGCCCGGAAAGTAGCCACCTCATGAATTTTCCCGTCATGAAAATAAATATGGACCAGGCGGAAACGCTTCCCGATAATACGGGAATTGCGGAACAGCTTCTTAACCTGATTAGGCGAAGCGGAAGTGGCAATATCAAAATCCTTGGGAGTGCGGTTAAGCAGAAGATCGCGTACGGCCCCGCCGACAATATAAGCCTCAAACCCCCTGCTGTTCAGCCGGGAACAAATTTTTACAGCATCCCTGTCAATGGCCGAGCGGTCAATGCAGTGATCAGACTTCTCATAAATTAACGCCCTTATACTGGGCTTACCTTTGTCATCCCGGTAATATCGTTTGAGCACAATGCATATATTATAACAAGTCCTCACTCTCAATGCAATTACCCGCAGGCGCGGTTCGGGGGCTGTCACTGCCTTGTTTTATTGATTTTCCGGGGCATTGCGGCTCCGGCGTACCGCCCGCGCCGCCCTTCTGTCCGCCCCTGCCGGAATTCAATGAATCAGCATGGCGTCGCCGTAGGAAAAAAAACGGTACTTCAGGTTAACGGCCTCTTCGTAAGCACTCAGTATGCGCTCCCGGCCGCAGAACGCGGAGATCATCATCAGCAGTGTGGAACAGGGCGTGTGAAAGTTTGTAAAGATACGGTCCACCACCCGGAAGCGTGGAACCGCTGCCCGCCCGCAGCTGTCCGCCGAGCCGCAGCCCGCCGTCCGGAAACGCTCTGTCCGGCTCCAGACGGCCGCCGGAGCGCAAATTGCCCTCCGGAAACGCGCCGCCCGCCCGCAGCTGTCCGCCAGGCCGCAGCCCGCCGTCTGGAAACGCGCTGTCTGGAAACGCGCCGCCCGCCCGCAGCTGTCCGCCAGGCCGCAAATTGCCGTCCGGGGATGTGCCGCCCTCTGTCTGATTCCATGCCGACTCCAGTGTGCGCACCGAGGTGGTTCCCACGGCCAGTACGGGGCGGCCTTCCCTCTTGGCGCGGTTAACAGCCGCGGCTGTTTCTTCGGGCACGCTGTAGCGTTCAGTGTGCATTTCATGATCGGTTATCAGGCGGCTGCGGACGGGAGCAAAGGTGCCCAGGCCCACTTCCAGAGTAACCCACTGTATCTCCACTCCTGCATGTAGGGCGGCAGGGGAATGTGCCCGTACTTTTCAAACCAGTCTTCTTCCGGCACAGGACTCAGCGCCACCAGGCGCCGGTCGGAAGCGGGCTCTCCGGTAATGCGCCCCTCTATTCCGCCGGGGAATATCCATTTCTGGCCGTTTTTTCTGCGTTTGGCCTTGTCCACTACGCAGTCCCACTGCCCGCCGGAGGTGCATTGGATAAACAGAAACTCTCCCCGTCCGCCCGTTTCGGCGTTACGGGCAAACATGCGGGCTTTGCGCACGCGGGTGTC
Organism: Spirochaetales bacterium; assembly: GCA_002748225.1. Lineage (GTDB taxonomy): Bacteria > Spirochaetota > Spirochaetia > DSM-2461 > DSM-2461 > UBA2779. Next base: position 3,963 of record PDRU01000139.1, read on the forward strand.
GTTGAACACCATAAGCGTGCCCGGTTCTATGAAATCCGGCAGCCGGGGCATAACTGTATGAATAATTTTCGCAGGCGCTTCTTTTGCGGCTTTGGCTTTGGAAGGATGTTCCGAATTTCCGGCCGGAATGCTTTTACTGCCGGAAGGCAGAACCATCAGGCGGCAGGTGCCGCGGAGCTCGGGCGGTTCTTTGGCAATGAGCTCTTCGGGCAGATTAAAGGAGAAAAGGCTGGTTTCCATCGGCTTTGTACTTGCGTCCCAAATGCTCATAGGCCAGCTGGGTTACCATGCGGCCGCGGGGTGTACGCTGGAGAAATCCCCGCTGAATAAGATAGGGTTCGTAAAAATCTTCCAGAGCGTCAATGCCTTCGCCCACACTGATGGCCAGAGTTTCGGCACCTACCGGCCCCCCGCCGTAACGGTCAATAATGGCCGAAAGAATGCGCCGGTCCTGCTCTTCCAGTCCTTCCAGATCAATGCGCAGCCGCTCCAGACCGTCCTTGACAATAGGAGGAGTAATTGTGGGCGACTTCTGCACCTGGGCAAAGTCGCGCATGCGCCGCAGCAGACGGTTGGCCACCCGGGGCGTTCCCCGGCTGCACCGGGCCAGAAGAGCGGATGCCGGTTTATCAATGGCAATGCCCAGAATGCCCGCACTGCGCCGGACAATATTTTCCAGTTCCTCCGGGCTGTAGTAGTCAATGCGGACATTAATACCGAATCGGGTAAAGAGCGGACTGGAAACCCGTCCGGGCTTGGTGGTAGCGCCCACCAGGGTAAAGGGCGGAACCGGAATACGCACCGTGCGCGCGGCCGGGCCCTGCCCGATAATCCAGTCAAGTTCGTAGTCTTCCATGGCTATGTAGAGCATTTCTTCAATGGCCGGTTTCAGGCGATGGATTTCATCTATAAAGAACACCGTTTTTTCCGGAATGGTGGACAGAAGTCCGGCCAGATCCTTGGGCTTGTCCAGGGCCGGGGCGCTGGTTACCTTTATTTCAGAAGAGAGCTCATTGGCCATAATGCCGGCCAGGGTGGTTTTGCCCAGTCCCGGAGGTCCGCTGATAAACACATGATCCAGCGGCTCCCGCCGTTCACGGGCAGCGGTAATAAAAACCGAGAGGTTATCTTTCAGTTCGCTCTGTCCCTGAAAATCAGCCAGAAGACGGGGACGAATGCCGGAATCGGCCTCATCTTCGCCCTCGGCGGCACGGGGTTCAGTCATTCGGTCGCTCATTGGCTCCATAGTACACAAAAAGTGTTCTGTGCGCCACAGGGTGGTATTCGGGTTTCAGTTCTGCTGGAAAACTTCGGAAAAATCTCCGCTCTGGAATCCGGCCATAAAAGCCTGGGTTCTCTGCTCCGAACTGCCATGAGTAAAACTGTCCGGAACGGCATAACCGCGGGCCTGTTCCTGAAGCCTGTCGTCACCGACAGCAGCGGCAGCGGACAAGCCTTCCCTGATGTCTCCTTCATCCAGCTGCAGATTAGCGGATTTCTGCGCGTAATGCGCCCACACTCCCGCAAGGTAATCGGCCTGAAGTTCCATCAGAACAGAAATGCGGTTGGCCTCTTTTCCGGGATTCTCGGCCATTATTCTGTGCCCCTGTTCCAGAATGCCCAGCAGGTTCTGCACATGATGCCCTACCTCATGGGCCAGAACATAGGCCTGGGCAAAATCGCCCGGCGCGTTAAAACGCCCGGCAAGTTCATCGAAGAAAGACAAATCAATATAGATGGTTTCATCAGCCGGAAGGTAGAAAGGCCCGGTGGAAGCTTCGGCCATTCCGGCAGCTGTCTGCACGGTACCGGTGTACAGTACAAGACGGGGCTCCCGGTATGTCTGCCCCCTTTCGGCAAAAAGAGCCTTCCAGGTGTCTTCGGTATCGGCCAGAACAACCGAACACATTTCCGCCCAGACCTCATGCCGGGGGTTCAATTCAGAACTTGTCTGAGTGTTCTGTGGTGAAGAAGTAAACTGGCTGATCATCTCCAGAGGATTGAGCCCCAGCACAAGGGCCAGTACTCCCACAATTACTATACCGCCAATTCCCAGAGAAACGCGTTTGCCTCCCTGCCCGCTTTTACGCCGATCGTCCACATTGCTGCTGCGCCGGCCCTGCTGCCACTTCATGAGAAAACCATATACCTCAGAAGACGGAAAAATCAAGTGCAGATGAGCTACTGTTTTACCTCCATCCATTGCCACAGCACATTTTTGCATGGTAATGTCATTCACCCACAGAGGAAGTATACAATGGCCCAGAACCCGCAGAACTTGCGCAACATCGGCATTATGGCGCACATAGATGCCGGAAAAACAACCACCACAGAGCGTATTCTTTATTACACGCAGAAAAGCCACCGCATAGGTGAAGTTGATGAAGGTACGGCAACCATGGACTGGATGACCCAGGAGCAGAACCGGGGCATTACCATTGTATCGGCGGCCACTACCTGTTTCTGGAAAGATACCCAGATTAACATTATTGACACTCCCGGGCATGTTGATTTTACGGCCGAAGTGGAACGCTCCCTGCGGGTGCTTGACGGAGCTGTCGGAGTATTCTGCGCGGTAGGCGGCGTGGAGCCGCAGTCGGAAACCGTATGGCGCCAGGCCGACCGCTACGCTGTTCCCCGCATAGCCTACGTGAATAAAATGGACCGTATTGGAGCCGGGACGAAGATCCGCAAGGCGCGAAGCTGCGCTATTCTCCCATCCGCGATGAACTCAAAGAGACGGCCGCCGAGTGGAGAGAAAAACTTATTGATGCCATTTCAGCCTTCAGCGATGAAATTACCGAACTCTATCTGGAGGGGAAAGAAGTTCCCGGGGAGCTCATTCATTCCACTTTGCGCCAGGCCACCATTTCAATGAACGCGGTGCCGGTACTTGTGGGCTCCTCGCTGAAAAACAAGGGTGTCCAGCCGGTTCTGGATGCCGTACTGGCCTACCTGCCCTCTCCGGAAGAACTGCCGCCCATACCGGCTGTTCACGGCAAAAAAGACGAAGAGGTTCTCATTGAGCGCAGCCGGAAGGAAAACCTTTCCGCTCTGGTGTTCAAAATTCAGTACGACCGGGAAATGGGAGTACTCTGCTATATCCGGGTGTATTCAGGCGTGCTGAAAGCCGGCTCGGCTGTTCTGAACGTGAATGCCCGGAAGCGTGAACGCGTGAACCGCCTGCTGCGTATGCATGCCAATCATCATGAATTCTGGAAAGAATGGAATTCCCCGAACCGGTTATTTCCGTTGCCATTGAACCGAAAACCCTCAGCGATCAGGACAAACTGCGCGGCGCCCTGGAGAATCTGAAAAAGGAAGATCCCACATTTGCCGTTAAAGAGAACGAAGAAACCGGACAGCTTATTATTTCCGGTATGGGCGAGCTGCATCTGGATGTGCTTGTTACACGGGTTCTGGAAGAATACAAGGTTGCGGCCACTGTGGGTAAACCGCAGGTGAGCTACCGGGAAACCGTCAGCACGGAATTCCTGCACACCGAAACCTATCAGAAAACTCTGGCGGGAAAAGAGCATTTTGCCTCTGTTACACTGAAGGTGGAACCGAATGAGCGGGGTAAAGGAAACATTTTTGAATCGGAAGTGGGCAGCGGAAAACTCCCTTCAGGCCTGCAGGAAGCCGTTAAACGGGGCGTTGAGGCGTCTTTCCCCTCCGGTATTGCCATGGGTTACCCTTGCGTGGATGTTAAAGTAACGTTAACAGACGCAAAATACGATGAGGCCTCCTCCAGCGATATTGCGTTTGAAGCCGCCGGTTCCCTGGGTTTTGATTCCGCCTGCCGGAACGCCGCTCCGCTGTTACTGGAACCGGTTATGGAGCTGGACGTTATGTGTCCTTCTGAACAGGTTGGCGATGTTATCAGCAACCTTACCCAGAGAGGCGGACAGGTAGAAAGCATGGAGTCGCGCCCCTCTCATGAACTGGTTAAGGCCAAAGCTCCGCTGGTGAGTATGTTCGGCTATTCGACAACCCTGAGAAGTCTGACTCAGGGCCGTGGAACTTTTTCCATGGTATTCAGTCATTTCGCGCCGAAATCATCCTGAGCTGTCTTTTTTATTTGACGGTTCGCTCCGGCTGCCTTAGGATAGCGTAAATCCCGGTGAAAAACCGGTTAGAAAAATTGTCTATACAGGAGGATCTATCATGGCCATATCCATGAACGCCATCCGTAACGTCGCAGTGTGCGGACACGGAGGCACAGGCAAAACAACATTAACAGAACAGATGCTTTTCCGGGCAGGCGTTATTCCCAAGGCGGAAAGCGTTGATTCCGGCCGAACCCAGAGCGATTATCTGGAAGACGAAATAAAACACAAATTTTCCATTCATACCAGCTTAACCAAACTTCCCTGGAAGGATGCTAAGATAAACATCCTGGACACCCCCGGTTCCGCTGATTTTATTGGAGAGGTTGTCTCTTCATTCCGCGCCGCAGAAACCGCTGTTATGGTAATCAGTGCTCCCGCGGGTATTCAGATTGAAACTGTCAAACTCTGGCGCCGCCTGGACAACAGAAATCTGCCGCGGCTTGTTTTTATTAACAAAATGGATCAGGACCGGGCCAGTTTTCAGAAATCTCTGGAAGAAGTCCGCGAAGCTTTCAAGGTAACAGCCGTTCCCCTGAACCTGCCTCTGGGGGAAGGCGGATCGCATGAAGGAATTGTTGACATCCTTCACATGAAAGCCGTTACAGCAGGCGGCAAGGACGCTGAAATACCGGCCGACATGACTGACGAGGTAAACAAATGGCGCCAGCAGCTGGTAGAAATGGCCGCTGAAGGCGATGACGAACTGACTGAAAAGTTTTTTGAAAACGATACCCTGGAAGGTCCGGATATTATAAAAGGCCTGCAGGAAGGCATGGCCGGCAATACCTTTGTGCCTGTTCTCTGCGGTTCGGCAGAAGCGGGAACCGGTATTTCCGACCTGCTCAACATTCTGGCGGAACTCTGCCCCGCTCCCGGCCGTGAAGCCGAACCTCTGGAAGGCGGAGAAACTGTAGAATACAGCACTGAAGGAGATTTCAGCGGATTTGTATTTAAAACATCCATTGACAAATTCTCGGGTAAACTGAGTTTCCTTAAAGTGGTATCCGGTATTCTTAAACCGGGAGAAGTTTTTAATACCCGCATTGAGAAAAAGGAACG
>PDRU01000106.1 GCA_002748225.1 Spirochaetales bacterium
ATGACCATTCATCAGGCCCTCAGCGAAGGCCGCAGCATTCTGAACACCTCCGGTACAGACACCGCTTCTCTTGATGCCGCTCTTCTTCTGGCCCATACCATGAACATCCGCAGGGAAGAGCTCTACATGCGCTTATCCGAAGAACTCCGCGCAGTTCATTATGAGAAATACCTTATGCTTCTGGAACGCCGCCGGCAGGGCGAACCTGCAGCCTGGATTCTGGGCCGCAAGGAGTTCTGGGGCCGCAATTTTACAGTAGGACCGGGAGTACTTACCCCCCGGCCGGATTCGGAAATTCTCATTGAGAAAGCTCTGGAATTTATGGATTCTCCCAACTGTCCTTCTTCTGATAATTCCGGAAAGAATTCCTTCCCCCTCCGGCTGTTTGACTGCTGTACCGGCCCGGGTACGCTGGCACTCACACTGGCCGCAGAACGCCCGGAGTGGCATGTTTCCGCCGGAGATATCTGCCCGAAAGCCGAAGAATTCTTTCAGATAAACAACACAAACCTCACCGGAGGAAAAGTTCACTTCCGGCGGGGTAACTTAATGGAACAGGAAAGCGGCCCTTTTTCGCTTGTCGTGTCCAATCCGCCCTATCTCACCCCCGAAGAAACCGCCGAACGCCGCAGACAGGGATGGAAGGAACCGTCTCTGGCCCTCAACGGCGGCGGCGCAGACGGGCTGGACATTATCCGCCGTCTTATTCCCCAGGTTTTTTCCCGCCTTTTACCCGGCGGAGCCCTGTTTATTGAAGCTTCACCGCCGCAAATGCCGATAATCAGGAATATATTCCTGGAAAACGGCTTTGAGAATCCGGGGATATATGAGGATCTGGGCAGAAGGGAGAGGGTTATCTGTTCTATCAAACCGCCGGAAGAGAGTACATTATGAGCCCTATAGACAATACTCTTATACTCACTCGGGAAAAACTGGATGAAGCCGTTAATGTTTTTATTAAACGGCTTGATATATACTCGCCGGCCGACCAGAAAAAAATAATTGCGGCTCTTGAATGGGCCAGAATGCTCCATAAGGAACAGAAAAGAGACTCCGGCGAACCCTATATTATCCATCCCCTGAGAGTAGCGGAAATTCTGGTTGAAGTAAAAATGGATCCAACCACCATTATCGGCGCGCTTCTGCATGATGTTCTGGAAGACACCGAAGTGGAAAAGTCGGAACTGAGCGCAAAATTCGGCGAAGAAGTGGGCCGCCTGGTTGACGGTGTAACAAAAATTGACGACATGAACGTGGGGGGAAAATCCAGCAGGAAAGCCGCCTCCCTGCGTAAAATGGTCTGGGCCATGGTTGATGACATCAGGGTTATTTTTATTAAACTGGCCGATAAACGCCACAACATGAAAACCCTTCAGTACGTTCAGGAAAAAGAGCGGCAGATGCGCACCGCCCGGGAATGTCTGGACATATACGCTCCCATGGCCGGCAAGCTGGGAATGCAGGCTCTGCAGGGTGAACTGGAAGACCTGAGCCTCAAGTACCTGAAACCGGAAACCTACACCCAGATACAGGAACATGTTATTCTTCAGACCGAAGAACGCAAACAGTTTCTTGAAAAAATTCAGGGCGACATATTACAGGCAGCCGAAAAAGCCGGAATTCCCGTAAAAGTAAATTACCGGGCCAAGCACTTCTACTCCATATACCGGAAAATGAAAGACCGGGGAAAAGACCTCCGTGAAATATACGACCTTCTCGGCATCCGTATTATCTGTAAAAATTCCGTAGCCTGCTACACCATGCTGGGAGTACTGCACAGCCTGTGGGCTCCGGTAAGCGGGCGCTTCAAGGATTACATTGCCCGGCCCAAACCCAACGGATACCAGTCGCTGCATACCGCGGTTATTACCGACAGCGGGCATGTCCTGGAAATTCAGATACGCAGCCAGTCCATGCATGAGTCGGCGGAATACGGTATTGCCGCTCACTGGGCTTACAAGGAAGGAAAAACTCCCGAGCAGATACATCCGGAAAGTCTGTCGGTTGTCCGGCAGCTGCGCACACTGCGGGAAGAAGGCTATGAAGACGCCAAAGAGTTTCTGGAAGCTATTAAAAGAGATGTACTGCGCTATTCCATTATAGTCTACACACCAAAGGGCGATCCCATTGAACTGCCGGAAGGTGCCACAGCCATTGACATGGCCTACCATATTCACAGTGAAGTGGGAAACCACTGCATGGGCGCCAAGGCCAACGGCTCCATTATTCCCCTCACCCGGCCTCTGGAAAACACACAGACCATTCAGATACTCACATCGCCCGGCGCGCGCCCGCATGTCAACTGGCTTAAACACGTCCGCTCATCCCGCGCGCGCAGTAAAATACGGGCCTGGCTGAACAGCAACGAGTCCGGCATTATTATAGACCGCAACATTGTGGCCCGGAGAAAGCAGCCACGGGAAGAAGATAAATCAGTACGCAAAACAGACCAACTACCGGAAAAAGAACCAACAGCCGCCAATACAGAAACCCAGGTAAGGGATAAATCCAAAGTAGGAATTTCCATTGGCAGTGAACGGAATTTGATGATTCAGATAAGCAAATGCTGTTCTCCTTCTCCCGGAGATAAAATAATAGGCTATATTTCACGGGGAAGAGGCATTGTTGTGCACAAGCCCGACTGCCCGAATCTGAAAGGCATTACAGATTTTGAAGAACGCCGCATTGATGTGGAATGGGAAACCGCTTCCTCGCACTTCACTCAGCGTTTCCGCATCCATTCCCGTTATACAAGCGATCTTTTCAGCGCCATTGAAGGGGCCATCCGCAAGCACAGAGGGCATCTTATTTCCGGAAGCCTGGAGGAAACAGAGCGCGGAGAACTGGAAGGATTTTTCACTGTGGAAATGGAAAGCATTGACGATTTCCGGAAAATTTCCCGAAGCATACGGTCCGTCCCGGAAGTTCTTTCCATTGCAAAGGTTCAAAGTCTTCAAAACCGGAGTTACGGTTAAAACATGGAACTGCACATTGTTCTCTATGAACCCGAAATACCGCAGAACACCGGCAGCATAGGGCGCACTTGCATGGCCCTGGGAGCCACGCTGCATCTTATTGAGCCTCTGGGATTTGAAATAAGCAATACACGGCTGAAACGGGCGGGACTGGATTACTGGCATGAACTGAATGTAGAAAGGCACAGCTGCTGGGAAGCTTTTGTGTCAGCGCACCCGGATCGCACGTTCAATTAACCTGGCGGTAGCCGTAGGAGTGGCGGCCTTTGAAGCCGCCCGGCAAAACGGTTTTACCCATCTGGCTCAAGAGGATCCCGAACACCGCCTGTTTTAAAACGCCTGTTATGAGTCTGCCTTAAAAACAGGCTTTAGAGAGCGGTCATGGGAGGTTCATTTCCCTTCTTCCACTTAATATTACAGCCCATGGATGCCTTCTGATTCCCGCTGACCGGCCTGCCGGCAACCAGCGCGTCAACCGCGGCGCTCAGATCG
>PDRU01000082.1:0-17100 GCA_002748225.1 Spirochaetales bacterium
GAGCCCGCGGCAGCCGCCCCTGCCGAAGCCGCAGAACCGCCGGAACCATCCGCACCCCCGGCAGAATCGCTTTGCTTTACTTTACCTATAACATCGCCGGTATTGACGGTGTCTCCTTCAGAAATGCTGAGTTCCACAATCTCGCCGCTGACAGTGGAGGGAACATCCATAACGGCCTTGTCGCTTTCCAGAGATATCAGCGGAGTTTCCACTTCAATAATGTCGCCTGCCGATACATACACTTCCACAACGGCCACATCGGCGGCACCTTCCAGATCGGGAACTGTTATTTCAACTATTGCCATAATTTTTTCCTTTGCCTTTGCTGTCAGTCGGTCAGCGGGTTCGGCTTGGCCGTATCAATACCGTACTTGTCAATGGCGCTTTTCAGTACTTTTTTCTCCAGGCTGCCTTCCTGCACCAGTGCTCTCAGGGCGGCCAGAGCAATCCACCTGCGGTCAATTTCAAAGAAATCCCGCAGTTTTTCCCGGCTGTCCGAGCGGCCGTAGCCGTCGGTTCCCAGAACCGTCAGTTTGTTGGGGATCAGGCGCCGGATCTGTTCGGGATAGGCACGCATGTAGTCTGAAGAGAAAACAGCCGGGCCGTCATGGCCTTTCATAACACTCGTAATGTAGGGAACACATTCGGCCTCCGGATTCATAAGGTTTTGCCGCTCGCATTCCATACCGTCCCGGTGCAGCTGGTTGACACCCGGAACACTCCAGATGTCGGAATCTACCTTCCAGTCTTTTTTAAGCATGTCGGCGGCCGCCAGAACTTCCCGGAAAATGGTTCCGGAACCCATCAGCTGTACTTTCGGATTAGCGGTCCTGGCTTTTGCGGCTTTCCGGAAGAGGTAAATACCTTTCACAATGCCTTCTTCGGCGCCTTCGGGAAGAGCCGGCTGTGCGTAGTTTTCGTTCATTACCGTAATATAGTAGAAGAGGTTTTTCTGTTTGGCGTACATTTCTTCCAGTCCATGGCGGACAATAACGGCCATTTCATAGGCAAAGGCCGGATCGTATGCGCGGCAGGTGGGGAAGGTGGATGCCAGAAGCAGACCGTGCCCGTCCTGATGCTGAAGGCCTTCGCCGTTCAGTGTTGTACGTCCGGCCGTCCCTCCCATCAGGAATCCTCTGGCATGTATGTCTCCGGCCGCCCAGGCCAGATCGCCTATGCGCTGAAAGCCAAACATGGAATAGTAAATGTAGAAGGGGATCATGGGTATGCCGTAGTTGGAACCGGCTGTACCGGCCGCAATCCATGACGAAAAGGCTCCTGCTTCGGTAATGCCTTCTTCCAGAATTATTCCGTCTTCAGCTTCCTTGTACCACATCATGCTTTCGGCATCCTGGGGAACGTAAAGCTGGCCGGCCGGGGCGTAAATGCCGAGCTGCCGGAACATGCCCTCCATTCCGAAAGTACGCGCCTCGTCCGGAACAATGGGAACAACGTACTTGCCCAGTTCCTTGTGGCGCGCCATAGCCGAAAGCAGGCGGACAAAGGCGTTGGTTGTTGAAACCTTCCGTTCTCCGGACGATTCAACCGCGCTTTTGAACAGTTTGTCGGTAATGGGCGGAATTGTCAGCGGCGGAGCTTCAAAGCGCCGTGCCGGAATGGAGCCGCCCAGTTTCTTTCTCTGCCTGCGGATAAATTCCATTTCGTCGGAATCTTCCGATGGACGGATAAAGGGCAGACTTTCCAGTTCCTCATCTTTCAGCGGTACTTTAAAACGGCTGCGGAACTCTTTCAGCGATTCCAAATCCATTTTTTTCTGGCTGTGGGTTCCCATGGAGGCTTCACCGGCCTTACCCATACCGTAACCTTTTATGGTATGTACCAGAATAACGGTCGGTTCTCCGTCCGCTTTCACGGCCTCTGCAAATGCCGCGTAAATTTTCCGCGGATCGTGTCCGCCCCGTGTCATCTGCCACAGACTGCGGTCGCTGATATCCTTAACAAGTTCGGCCACCGCGGGGTCGGATTCAAAGAATATTTTTCTTAAGTAAGCTGGGTCTTTGGAGCGGATATCCTGAAACTGTCCGTCCACCATTGAGGCGAATTTTTTCAGCAGCGCACCTTCTTTGTCTCGGGCAATCAACTCGTCCCATTCGCTGCCCCATATCACTTTTATAACGTTCCAGCCGGCACCGGTGAAGGCCCCTTCCAGTTCGTCAACAATGCGACCGTTACCGCGTACAGGACCGTCAAGCCGCTGAAGGTTGCAGTTGACAACAAAGATAAGGTTGTCCAGTTTTTCCCGGGCAGCCAGACTTAAAGCTCCGCGGCTTTCTGGTTCATCGGATTCTCCGTCTCCCATAAACGCCCAGACTTTCCGCCTGCCGGTTTTCGCGTGTCCTCTGGCTTCCATGTATTTCATAAAACGCGCCTGGTAAATGGCCATAAGCGGGCCAAGTCCCATAGACACAGTGGGAAACTGCCAGAAATCAGGCATAAGGAAGGGGTGGGGGTAGGAAGATAAACCTTTCCCATCCACCTCCCTGCGGAAATTGTTCAGGTGTTCTTCATCCAGGCGCCCTTCCACAAATGCCCGGGCGTACATACCCGGAGCCGAATGGCCCTGGAAAAAAATCAGATCCGGTCCGTCAGGAGCATCGTATCCCTTGAAAAACCAGTTAAATCCCACTTCATAGAGCGCGGCCGATGAAGCAAAACTGGCAATGTGGCCGCCCAGCGCGTCTTCGTTCTTGTTGGCCCTGGCAACCATTGCCATGGCGTTCCAGCGCACATAGGCGGCTACACGCATGGCCGTAAGGCTGTCGGAGGGAATCTTTTCAGATTTTTCCGGAGGAATGGTATTGGCGTAGGGGCTTATGGTGTTATGAGGAGGCCGTATTCCCAGGGCCCGGACCGAATCGTTGAGCGTACGCAGCAGGTATACAGCTTTTTCACTTCCCTCTGTGCGTATAAGGGCTTCCATGGATTCTACCCAGTCCCGGGTTTCCTGGGGGTCGGTATCGTTAAAAATTTCTGACATGGCGTACTCCTGGACAGCTGGAGGGATATTTTTCCACAGCTCATGTGTTTGTAGTTATATTCATATATTACTATTCAGCTGGTAGTAATTCAATGGCGGGTGCGCGCTTCATTTGTGGTTTTTTACGGCAATCGATTGCCGTAATTGACAGTTCTGCGGATAAATTTTATAGTCATCCTTTTAACATGGCCGTTCTTTGCATGAGGGGCCATTACACGCGTAAAGGAGATTATATGAAAAAAAATCTGATTACTATGCTGCTGCTGCTCATTGCCGTAACAGCTCTTTTCACTGCCTGCGGCGGGAAAAAGGACGTCATTAAAATTGGAGTTGTCGGGGCTCATTCCGGCGATTTGGCTTCCTATGGTCTTCCTACGGTTAAAGCGGCCGAACTGGTTGCGGCCAAATGGAATGAAAATGGCGGAGTTCTCGGCAAGCAGGTTGAACTGGTTGTGGAAGATGATGTCTGTAAACCCGAAGTTGCAGCCAACAGCGCGGCTAAAGTTGTCGGTGAAGGTGTTGTAGCTGTTATCGGGCATATCTGCTCCGGTGCTACCAAAAGTGCTTTGGGCATTTACAATGAAGCCGGCATTCCGTGTATCAGTCCTTCAGCCACCAACCCTCCTCTGACAAAGAGCGGCGAGTATCCCAACTTCTTCCGTACCATTGCTCCGGATGACGCTCAGGCCGAAACGGACGCAAACTTCATTGTGAATAATCTGAAGCTGAAAAAAGTGGCCATTCTTCATGACCGCCAGGATTACGGAAAGGGCTTTGCGGACTTTTGTGTAGCAGCACTTGAGAAAATGGGTGTTGAAATTGTTCTGTACGAGGGTATTACCGACAGTGCTCTGGATTATTCCGCCATTTTAACCAAAGTTGCCGCATCCGGTGCTGAAGGTATTGTGTACGGCGGTTATCATCCGGAAGCTTCCAAACTGGTTCAGCAGATGAGTCAGATCGGTTTGAATATACCCTTCATTTCCGATGACGGTGTAAAGGACGACACCTTTATTAAGGTAGCGGGTAAATTTTCGGAAGGCGTTTATGCCTCCGGTCCCGTGGACACTTCCTCCAATGCCATGAATATACAGGCTGTGAAGGACCATGTTGAAGCTTACGGTGAAGATCCCGGCGCGTTCTTCATTAATGCCTATGCGGCATCTGAAGCTTTGATGAATGCTATTGACAAGGCCGGAAGTACTGACGGTGCTGCTATTATGAAGGCCCTGCGTTCCGAGTATGTGGAAACGCCTCTTGGAAAAATCAGTTTTGACGACAAGGGCGATGCCATTGGTGTGGGATTTTCCGTCTACCAGGTGCAGAACGGTACCTACGTTGAGCTGAAATAGCGCTTTTATGGATTAAGCGGCTGACATGCCGGGTGTCCGGGAGCTTAACTGACATCCGGTATCCAGCCGCTTTAACGCTTTTTTCTGCGGGCTGCTCTTTCCTGGCCGAGAGAGTATAATGGCCCGCAATTATTTCCAAAGCGAGGAGTTTATCCCTTGAATTACTTTCTCCAGCTTGTACTGGCCGGATTAACAAAAGGCAGTATTTATGCCCTTATTGCTCTGGGGTATACAATGGTGTACGGCATTATAAAGCTGATAAACTTTGCCCATGGTGAAATCTACATGATCGGAGCTTTTACCGCACTGATAATTGGCGGAGTGCTTCAGATTATGACGCCGCTTCATCCGGTAATGATTCTGATTGTTTCCCTTGTGGCGGCTGTACTGTTTGCTTCCGGTTACGGAATAACCATGGAGAAGATTGCCTATAAGCCGCTGCGCAATGCCCCCCGGCTGACCGCACTCATTTCAGCCATTGGTATGTCGCTGATTCTTCAGAATTATGTCCGTCTGGCCCAGACGTCCGACTTTCTGCCTTTCCGTTCCATGATACCCGACCTGCCCTTTCTTATTCCGGGCAAGTCTGTAATGACCACAACGCAGCTGGTTATTCTGCTTACAACACTGGTGGTTATGATAGTTCTGACCATCCTTATTCGCTATACCCGCATAGGGAAGGCTATGCGGGCCACTTCCCAGGACAAGGTTATGGCTCAGCTGGTGGGTATTGATATTGATAAGGTTATTACTTTTACCTTTATTATCGGTTCGGCAACCGCGGCTGTCGGAGGTGTGCTGATAGCCAATCATATGGGGCAGATTAACTTTTACATTGGTTTTCTTGCCGGAATAAAAGCTTTTGTTGCGGCTGTTCTGGGGGGAATAGGAAGTATCCCGGGCGCGGTTCTTGGCAGTTTTGTTCTGGGCATGACAGAAAGTTTCGGCGCGGGGTATATCTCCAGTGCTTATGAAGACGCCTTTGCCTTTGTTATTCTTATTATAATTCTTATTTTCAAGCCGGCCGGAATTCTTGGACGCAGTGAAGTGGAAAAAGTTTAGTTATGAACAAATCATTTGGAAAATATTTCAAACAATCTTTTCTGACGGCTCTCTGGATGATGCTTTTATCCTTCCCTTTTGTTGTAATAAAAGTGAAACCCCGCGATTCGCTGGTTATCTGGCGCTGGGCAAACCTGGCCTACATGGGGGCAGGCTCCTTTGTGCTTTCGTGGATATGGCGCTTTTTTCTTGACAGAAAAGAAAAGGGCGGACGCGATACTGCTGAGCCTTCCGGTAATGAGGGTAATGAGAAAGAGACATCTGCTCTCCGGGGGCGGCTGGCCTTTCTGAGGGATCTGAAGGAAAAGCGGCCGAAGCTGCGTTTGTCCTTTTTCGGGCTGCTGGCAGTCCTGGTTCTGGCTTTTCCCCTGATGGTTAATTTTTATCAGGTGGGAATTATTACCAGTGCCCTGATTTTTGTTATTCTGGGACTGGGACTGAACATTGTTATTGGTTACGGCGGTCTTCTTCATCTGGGTTATGCCGCGTTTTATGCTGTAGGTGCGTATAACTACGGAATAATGTATTTGAACTGGGGTTTGCAGTTCTGGCTGGCTCTGCCTCTGGGGGCGGTTTCCGGTCTGCTTTTCGGCCTGCTTATTGGTATTCCGGTGCTGCGTCTCCGGGGAGATTATCTGGCTATTGTTACTCTGGCTTTTGGTGAAATTGTCCGGCTGCTTCTTGAAAATATGGCCAATCTGACCAAGGGACCTGAAGGTATTGCCCAGATTCCCCGCCCGGCTTTTTTCATTTCATTGTCTCTTCAGGGAGCCACCAATTACCTCTACTACATAACGGTGCTTCTTGTTTTTATGACTATAGTGGTTATACGCCGCATTGAAGATTCACGTCTGGGCCGTTCTCTGGAAGCCATGAAGGAAGATGAAATTGCCGCGCAGGCCATGGGTATAGATTTAACCCGTGCCAAGCTGGCCACCTTTGCCCTCGGTGCTTTCTGGGCCGGTATGGCCGGTGTGGTTCTGGCTGCTAAAACCACCTATATTAATCCCCGCTCCTTCACACTGATGGAATCGGTTATGATCCTTGTGGCGGTTGTGCTGGGCGGAACCGGTTCCATACCCGGAGTTTTTCTGGGGGCTTTACTGGTAACGCTCATTCCCGAATACTTCCGGGTTTTGGCAGACTACCGCATGATGATGTTCGGCGTGGCGCTGGTTGTTATGTCGATTTTCCGTCCTCAGGGTATTATTCCCAGGGTGCGCAAAAAATATTCTGTTGACGGAGAGAACCTATGAGCCGCAGAATCCTTGACATTCAGAAATTATCAATGGTGTTCGGCGGTCTGCGCGCGGTCGATCATGTCAGCATGCACATTGACGAAGGTGAAATTGCGGCCCTTATTGGACCGAACGGCGCGGGGAAAACAACGCTTTTTAACTGTGTAACCGGTGTCTATCAGCCCACTGAAGGCGCTATTTCCGTATCTGATCCGGAAGGAACTGAAAAAAACATTAACGGCATGAAGCCGAATAAAATAACAGAGCTGGGGCTGGCGCGTACTTTTCAGAATATCCGGCTTTTTTCCTCCATGACGGCCCTGGAAAACGTTATGATAGGCCGGCATCCCAAACTGCATGCCGGTATTTTCGGCGCCATATTCCGCGATAAGAAAACCCGGCAGGAAGAAAAACAGGTTATTGAAGACAGTCTGGCCATTTTAAAGAAACTGGGTCTGGAAAAACAGGCCAATGAAACAGCTTCCAGTCTGCCTTACGGCGATCAGAGGCTGCTTGAAATTGCCCGGGCCATGGCCACAGAACCCCAGCTCCTTCTGCTTGATGAGCCGGCCGCGGGAATGAACCCTCATGAGACACGGGAGCTTGATAACACACTCAGGAAGATCCGCGAAGAGGAAGGTATTTCCATTTTGCTTATTGAGCATGATATGAGCCTTGTTATGAGCCTTTCTGAGCGGATATATGTTCTGGATTACGGAAAAATGATAGCAGAAGGCTCTCCCGCTGAGGTGAAGGAAAATCCTGCGGTAATTAAGGCCTATTTGGGAGAATAATATGCTCAAAGTTGATAATATCCATACCTTTTACGGGAATATTGAAGCGCTGAAAGGAATCAGTCTGGAAGTTCAGAAGGGAGAAATAATTACTCTTATCGGTGCCAATGGAGCCGGTAAATCCACCACTTTAATGTCCATTTCGGGTGTACAGACTCCCCGCAGCGGAAACATTGTATTTGAAGGAAAAAATATTACCCGCGTTCCGGCTCACAGCATTGTATCAATGGGACTGTGCCAGGTTCCTGAAGGCCGGCGGATATTTCCTCAGTTAACTGTTGTGGAAAATCTGGATATGGGTGCTTATCTGCGTCAGGATAAGGAAAATATCCGAAAAGACATGGACTATGTGTTTGAGCTTTTTCCCATATTGAAGCACAGACGTCTTCAGACCGGAGGTACCCTTTCCGGGGGAGAACAGCAAATGCTGGCTATCAGCAGGGCTCTGATGGCCCGCCCGCGCATGCTTCTTCTTGACGAGCCTTCTTTGGGCCTGGCTCCGTTGATTGTTCAGCAGATTTTCGATATTATAACCCGTATCAATAAGGAACAGGGTGTTACTATCTTTCTGGTAGAACAGAACGCCAACATGGCTTTGAAAATTGCTGACCGCGGCTATGTTCTGCAAAACGGTCAGATAGTAAAAACGGACAGTGCCGCCGCGCTGCTGGAAGATGCTGAAGTAAAAAAAGCATATTTGGGCTTATAGGTTTTTACAGGTTTTGGAAAGTTTCATTCTTGGGACCAGCGGCATGATGCCCCTGCCCAACCGACATCTCACATCCATGCTGTTACGCCGGGAAGGCGAGCTTTTTCTGTTTGACTGCGGAGAAGGCACTCAGGTGAGTTTGAGAGAGCTCAACCTGAAGTGGAAAAAAATATCAGTTATATTAATCAGCCATACCCACGCCGATCATATTACCGGGCTTCCGGGCATACTCATGCTTTCCGCTCAGGTTGAACGCAGCGAGCCTCTCATTATTATTGGCCCGCCCAAAGTAAAAGAATATGTTGAAACCAGCCGGCGTGTTCTGGACATGTATATTAACTATCCGGTTGAAGTAAGGGAAATTGCTTCCCCCGGCACTCCTCAGACAGTCTTTGAAAGTTCGGAGTATTATATCCGTTCATTTCCCCTCCGCCATTCGAGAGTCTGTGTCGGATATTCCTTTATTGAAAAAGACCGTCCCGGTATTTTTTATCCTGAAAAAGCCGTGGAAGCAGGTGTTCCCCGCGGTCCGCTCTGGGGCCGTCTGCAAAAAGGTGAAGATGTTTCTCTGGAAGATGGCAGGGTTATTAAACCTTCTCAGGTTATGGGAGCACCCCGCTCGGGACGGAAAGTGTCGTACGTTACCGATACCGCATGGCGCGGCTCCATTCCCGCTGAGGTGGCGCATTCCGATCTTCTTATCTGTGAAGCCATGTTTACCGAAGATCTGGCGGAATCCGCAAGAGAGAAGAAGCACCTTACAGCCCGCCAGGCAGGGCAGCTTGCCCAGAAGGCCGGGGGCATAAAACGCATGGGACTTATTCACTACAGTCCCCGTTATACAAACCGGGAGCTTAAAATTCTGCGTTCCGAGTGCCGGGAGTTCTATCCTGAGGCTTTTCTCTGCCGGGACAGAATGCAGATACCGCTCCCCCACGAAGATGAAACTCCGCCGGAGAGCGGTAAACAGGCGCCCGCCGAAGAATAAAAACAGTCGTTTTACTTTGTTTCCATTCTGTAGACGCCGTCCCAGTTTTTGGGAGGGGCTTTCTTCCTGTAGTTCTTGCAGCGCTCAATAAAAAGGCGTGAGGGCACATCGCCGGGCATCAGTTTCTGCGCTTCCTTAAAGAGCTTTTCAGCGTCGTTCCACTGCTGTTCATAAAACATGTCCAGACCGGCCTGATATTTAACATATCCCTGGCGTTCCTGCTCCGTGAAGCCTCCAATGTCTTTGGAATAACTGAGCTGATGCAGATTTACCGGTTTGTTGCGCCCGACAACACGCACTTTATCCATTCTGCGGGTAAAGAATTCATCGGAAATAATATTTTTAGTGTCATTACTGATCAGGGCCTGGGTGGCATAGAGCTTGTTGACACCTTCCAGTCTGGCGGCCAGGTTCATTTCATCTCCCAGAGCCGTGTAGTCTTTTCGGCCCTGAGTTCCTATAAAGCCGACATTGTTTTCACCGCTGTTAATTCCGAAACGGGTAAAAAGCCGGCCGTGAGATTCCGGGTTCCTTTTCCGGATTTCCTTGAAAACCTTTTCGCTCAGATAACCCCGTTCTACAAATTCCTGGTGAAGCTGCTTCTCTTTTTCAGCCATCCGCATAACAGCGTGACAGGCGTGAAAAGCGTGGCGTTCCTGATCCAGGGGAGCGTTCCAGAAGGCTATAATGGCATCGCCTTCAAACTTGTCTATTGTTCCCTGCTCATCCAGAATAATGTCGCATAAGGGGCCCAGATAACGTTCCAGAAATTCAAATACCCGGTCAGTGGAGCCCAGATATTCAGTAATGGTGGAGAAGCCTTCTATGTCGCTGAACATGGCCGTAATAAAACGCTTTTCTCCGGCAGTGTTCATCAGCTCAGGATTCTTTTCCAGAATTTCCACAACAATCGGCGATATTACCTGTCCGAACATGCTCTGAATTTCCGCCCGTTTACGGCTTACAGTCAGATAGTTGACCGCCTGGGTGGTGAGGTAGGTTGTCAGAAGAACCAGAATAAGCGGCAGCATGTTCAGGTAAAAACCTGTTGTAACAAAAAGAAAGCCTCCTCCTGCCCAGATAATCAGCATAAACAGTATGCCGGCAAAAGTGTTCAAACCAGACTTCTTTTGAAATGCCTGTCCAATAAAGGCCATAAGAATTCCGCAGAGCAATACCGCTGCAAATGTCAGCCAGGCAGGGCTTTCCTCCAGAAAACTTCCCTGAACAAGAGAGTTGTAGACAGCTCCGTAAATTCCCATGTTCATGTATTTTTTTTCAAAAGGATTAGCTCCGTAGTCGGTTGTGCTTGTACCAGTGTAGCCGACAACAATTGTGGCGCCTGACACCTGCTCTCTGAGCTGTTCCCTGAGAACCAGAATATCCTGAACACGCCAGAGAAGCTCGTCAAACAGTTCCGGAATGTAGCTCAGATCCTCTTCATACAGGGCAGCCATGTCTGCGCTCAGATCCGGGTTTTCCAGCGCCGCGCTGATTTCCTGGAGATAGGCTTCCTTCACACCGCTTTGCAGGTAATCTTCAATCTGGTGAAGAAACTGCTCACGGTATTCGCCGTATTCTGCCGCCCGGGAACCGTCAGCAGCTTCCAGCATGGATGCGTGCATGGCCGAAAGGTCCGAGGCATAAGCGCTCAGGGGCTGATCCGTGTGGCCGGTCAGCTGAGCGTCAAGCCCGACATTTTCCATTTCATCAATCAGCAGCAGAATGTCATCCCACAGGACATCGTGGTACCAGAGTTTCAGAAACTGCAGCCGGTGAGAAGCCGTGGCGGGATCGAAAAGGGCGGCTTCTTTGTTATTCAGCGGGGTACCGTCGAACATTCTTTTGGGCCAGTTGATCAGCAGTTTACCGTGTCTGTCCAGAGGAATGCGTGTTCCGTTTATGGTGATGCTGCGCTTGTTTATCTGAATGGGCGGTGCGCCTTCCAGAGTGCCGTCACCCTGACGGAGCCACCAGGTACCGAACCCCATATGCGTGTAATAATGTCCGTCATTCTCACTCCTGTAGAGAATATCAACTCTTCGGCGGACACCGTCAGAATCAATATGCATGCGGGGGTAGCCGGCCCACGCCGCGGGAGTAATAACCTGGGGAATGGAGGGCAGAATATCTTTGTCGGAAGGGAACATGCGGGTATCGCCCTGCAGTTTGCCGTCAACAGAAAAATATTCAGCCGCAAAGTCACGCTCTTCCTGAGTAAGGGAACTGCTGGGCACTTCCGTAATATTGAGCGTTACACTGACCTGACCCAGATAGCCGACAGCCCGGCCCAGGTAGGCATCGCGGTCTATGGCCACCTGGCGTATATAAGAGTAGAGCCTGTTACTTTCCTCTTCTCCCATCTGTGCCAGCTGTTCCATATATTCCAGTGCTGTTCTGCGGTCTATCAGGCCGTTGAGAATATTGGTAATGAGCTGACTGTTGTTTTCAGCCAGAAAAGTGTAGGAAGCCTGAATTTCAGAAGGAATGCTGTAGTCGAGAAAGTTCAAATCTATTCCGGTTGGACTGCGGTCGACAAACTCAATATCCAGCATGGTCCAGGCCGGCTCAAATTCTTTAAGCAGAATTAAACCGTCGGCAGTAATATCTCTTCCCAGCGGATACATATCAATAGTGGTAATGGTTTCATCATCAATTTCCAGCAGAACGATATTCTGGTCTTCTTCAACAGGCGGTTTGAGCCGGAGTAGAAAGTCGAACAGACGATTATCCAGACTGCTGAAAAAGTTGCGTCCGGAATTGTCGCTGCCCGAACCGGCAAAATCAACATAGAGTAATCCTGTAAAAACCACAGTGCTCAGAACAGCTGCCAGAAGCGGAGCGAAAAGGCGTTTCATGTCGGTAAACCTCCGTTTGATACCATTGTAACCTATTTTGATGATTTTTTCCCGAGAATCTCAAGTTGTTTGGCAGTGCACCGAAAATGAAAGTGGAAATTATTTTTTGGGGGGAAGAGAATGATACGGGGTTTGTTTACAGCCTCCAGCGGAATGCGGGCGCAGGAGCACCGTCTTGACGCGCTTTCCAACAATCTGGCTAATGTTGATACCAACGGATACAAAAGAGATGTATCTGTGCATAAAGCTTTCCCCGAAATGCTCATGCACCGCTTCAATGACAATGGAGAGTTCCGTTTCCCTCTGGGAAGTGTGGATACCGCGCCCATTGTGGGACGACTGGGCACCGGAGTGGAGTATAACGAATCATATACCGTTTTTGAGCAGGGTTCCCTGAAAGTTACAGAGAATGACTTTGACCTGGCTCTGGACGATAAAGGCTTTTTTGTTGTTGATACACCGCGGGGTATCCGCTACACACGCAACGGATCGTTCTGGCTGGGTAAGGAACAGATTCTGGAAACGAAAGACGGTTATCCGGTTATGGGCGAAAACGGCATAATCCGCATAACCAAAGACTTTGTTAAAATTGACAAACTGGGGCGTGTCTGGCAGCAGGAAACGCAGGATTCCGATCCGCAGCTGGTTGATACCATAAAGCTGGTGGGCTTTAAACGGGACCGTTTTCTTAAAAAACAGGGTAACAGTTTCTGGACGGAAAACGACTTAAGCGGTCCGGCCGTTGATTTATACGGAACCAGACGCCCGGGGGTGCATCAGGGCTATCTGGAAGGCGCGAATGTGAATCCTGTAACGGAAATGGTGAACATGATTGCCGTAAACCGGGCCTATGAGGCCAATCAGAAAGCCATCAGCACCCATGATCAATTGCTTAACCGCCTGATCAATCAGGCCGCAAAATATTAGGGAGAATTAAGTTATGATGCGATCGCTCTGGACAGCTGCTACCGGGATGCATGGCCAGCAGTTTAATATAGATACTATTTCAAACAACCTGGCCAATGTGAATACCACAGGATTTAAGCAGGTCCGGGCTGATTTTGAAGACTTAATTTACCAGAATTCCCGTATTGCCGGTACTCCCGCAACCGAAAGGACTGTTACTCCTACAGGTATTCAGGTTGGTCATGGTGTAAAAGTGGGAGCTACCCAGAGAATTTTTACTCAAGGGTCTGTGAAAAAAACGGACGCGCTGGGTGATATGGCCATAATGGGCGAAGGATTTTTCCGGGTTCTCAATATTGACGGAAGCATTGCCTATACGCGTGACGGCTCATTCAAGATCGATTCCAACGGTCAGTTTGTTTCCAGTGAAGGATACCGTTTAATGCCGGAACTGGTACTGCCCGAAAATTTTATTCCCGACAGCCTTGCGGTAAGCCAGCAGGGAAGGGTAACTGTTAAAATACCCGGCCGGGAAGACCCGGTTACTGTGGGACAGATTGATCTGTACCGTTTTGTTAACACAGCAGGCCTGCAGGCTGTTGGAGAGAATCTTTTTGTTGAAACCGCGGCTTCAGGCGAAGCCATGCGCTCCCGGCCCGGAGAGGAGGGGATGGGAAAGGTTCTGCATAAATTCCTTGAAAATTCCAATGTGTCTGTTGTGAAGGAAATGGTGGGAATGATTGTGGCTCAGCGGGCTTATGAGCTGAACTCCAAGGCCATTCAAACTTCGGATTCCATGCTGGGAATAGCCAATAACCTTAAGCGTTAGAGCGCGGAGCAGGAGAACTGAATGGATATTAATCCGGTATTGAGCAGCAGTCAGATTATTAATACAGATGAGCTCTCACGGCGCGCGGCAAGCGCGGAAAACCGTGAATTAAAAGAAGTCTGTGAAGAGTTTGAAGCTATTTTTGTCAAAATGATGCTTGATTCCATGAGAAAAACGCTCAGTGACGATACATTAATACCTAAAAATGCCGGAGAAAAACTTTTTGAAGATCAGCTCTACGATGAATACGCGAAAAAAATAAGCCGTACAGCCCGCTTAGGCATTGCCTCAATGATGTACAGCCAGCTTTCCTCTGCCGCGGCAGGTTCCAAAATCAATCTGAACGGTTGAATTATTTCAGTACAAACCGTATACAAAAAAGTACAGTAAGATATTTTTTTTAGATACAGATATTCTGTCTTTTTATTTAATTTATTACATATTAACAAGATACAATTTATTTCCCGGGTCGTTTTGTTTTTGGCACAATATTTGCTTAATAAGTTCTGTTATGAGAAATACAACAGATCAGACAATTGATGCAGATTACAGCCTTCATGCCTATCTTGACGAAATCAGCCGGTTCAGCCTGCTCGATTCTGAAGAAGAACTGGAACTTTCAAGAAGAATTGAAGGGGGAGACTCGGAAGCCCTGACAAGTCTTATCAACTCTAATCTGCGCCTGGTCGTTAAAATAGCCAAAGCCTATACCAATGTTGAAATGGGTTTGATGGACTTAATTCAGGAAGGGAATCTCGGCCTTATGAAAGCCGCCGAAAAGTACGACTACCGCCGGGAAGTGCGTTTCAGTACTTACGCTTCCTGGTGGATCAAACAGTCTATCAGCCGCGCGCTTGTTAATAAGCGCCGCACTATACGTCTTCCGCACCGGAAAGAAGAAACGCTGAAGAAACTGCAGAAAATTACTGATGATTTTTCTCAGGAATATTTCCGCAAACCCACTGTTGAAGAACTGGCCGCTTATACCGGCATGAGCGAATCTGAAATTACCAGTGTTCTTGATCTGGGCAGTATGACTGTTTCTCTTGATTCAGAACTCAGTGCCAGCAAGGGCACTCTTCTGGATTTGTGTGAGGATCTTTCCTATTGTCCGGCCAACGCGCTTGTTACTAAAAGTATTAAAGAAGATACCCGGCGTTTCCTTGACAAGCTCAAAGAGCGTGAAAGAGATATTCTTAAATACCGTTTTGCCATGGACGGAGGCAAGAAAGAAACATTAAAAAGTATTGGTCATAAAATGGGTATTTCTCCGGAAACTGTCCGCCAGATAGAAATTCGGGCCCTGAAGAAACTTCGCAATGAAGTGGAACCGGTCCGTCAGTATATATATAACTAGTTCCTTTTCTCTCCTGTAGAAAGGCTGAGCTTAGCCCTTAAGGCTCAGCCTTTTTTTTATTGTTTATTCGGGTATAATTATAAATCATGAATGTACTTGGAATTGAAACCAGCTGTGACGAATGTGCCGTGGCTGTTGTTGCCGACGGTAAAACCATTCTTTCCAATGTTATTGCAACCCAGGTGGAGCGCCACGCGCCCTGGAACGGTGTTGTGCCAGAAATTGCGTCCCGTCTTCATGTGGAATGGATTGAAGAAGTAACAGCCCGTGCTCTTGATGAGGCTGCTTTAGACTTCCACAAAGACATTGACGGCATTGCTGTTACCAACAGGCCGGGGCTTATAGGTTCTCTTCTGGTGGGCCTTTCCTATGCGAAAGGTCTGGCCTGGTCTTCCGGTAAACCGTTTGTGGGAGTGGATCATATCCGCGCCCATCTTTATGCTCCGCATCTTGAATACGAAATTCCCTATCCTCATTTGGGGCTGATTGTTTCCGGAGGCCATACCATTCTCTGCCGCGTGGATTCTCTGGAGGAAATCAGCATACTGGGAACAACAATAGACGATGCCTGCGGCGAAGCTTTTGACAAAGTGGCCAAGTTCCATAACATGGGATACCCCGGCGGAGTTATTCTGGACAAACTGGCGGAAGAAGGTAATGAAAACGCCTATCATTTTCCTCAGCCCCGTCTGCATAAGGGCTCTAACCGGTACGATGTCTCGTATTCCGGCTTAAAAACAGCCGCGGTGAATCAGCTGGAGCAGTTTCACACTCCGGGTACAGAGCCGTCTTTGGCCAATATTGCCGCTTCATTCCGAAAAGCGGCTGTTGATATGCTGATTGACCGTGTAGAACGGGCGGCAGAGGACACCGGAATACATTATGTTGCGGCAGGCGGGGGTGTTTCGGCCAACCGGTATCTGCGGCGCATTCTTGGAGAGCATTCCGGGTTGAAAACTTATTTCCCTTCCATGAAACTCTGTACAGACAACGGGGCCATGATTGCGGCTCTGGGCTATTACCGGCTTATACAGGGACAAAGCGATTCCCTGAAGCTGAACGCGGCCGCAAGAGTGTCCGGTTTTCGGCGATGTTATCCATAATATTCTTAATCCGTTGACCAGCTTGCCTGTAATGTATAATGTTGCCGTTGTTGCTTGACAGGCATTTATGGAGGAGATTTGGCATGAGTACTCAGTATAATCTTGATAATGCTATACGTAAAATCCCTGATTACCCCAAGAAAGGAATTCTTTTTTATGACATTACCAGTATTCTGACCAATCCGGAGGCTTTTCAATACTGTGTCAGCCGTATGGTTGATATTTACCGCAATACAGATGTTGCGGCTGTTGCGGGAATAGAATCGCGCGGATTCATATTTGCCGCACCGCTGGCCGACCGTCTGGGCATTCCCCTGATACTGGTGCGTAAGGCCGGTAAGCTGCCGGGCGACACCTGGCGGGAAGACTACCAGCTGGAATACGGCCAGGCCGCGGTGGAAATTCATAAAAGCGATGTTCCCGCCGGAAAGGACGTACTGCTTATAGACGATTTAATTGCTACCGGAGGCACCCTCAGCGCGGCCAAAAGTATTCTTGAAAAAGGCGGTGCCAGAGTGAAGAATGTTTTCGGTATTATCGGGCTGAGCTTTCTCAACTATCAGGAAAAACTTCCGGGTGTAACCGTTACAACACTGGTTAATTATGAAAGCGAGACAGTTTAAGCGGTGCATTGAGGAATAAAATCCTGGCTGTTAATCTTTTATATTCTTAGTCTCTTTCAGCTGGAGAGTTGTGTGAAATTAGTAAAATATTTCTTTATAGCTTTTGCTGTTTTACTGCTTTTAACCGGCTGCCGGTTCTCCCTGTTTGACCTGCTTCCAATGCCTGGTTCTCTGGATGATTCTTTTGGTTCAGGCGGGAAAGTAGTAACGCCAATTGGCATGAGTCATGATATGATCCGGGCAGTGGCCTTCCAGCCTGACGGAAAGATTGTGGCGGCGGGAT
>PDRU01000082.1:17171-18340 GCA_002748225.1 Spirochaetales bacterium
TGGGGGCGGATAACTTCGGCCGTGCCGTTGCCATTCAGGAAGATGGAAAGATTGTGGTGGCGGGATACAGTGACAGCGGCAGTAACAACGACTTTGCCCTTGTACGTTATAATACGGACGGCACCCTGGACGCATCTTTCGGTTCAGGCGGAATAGTTACACATGATATCGCGGCAGACGATATAGCCACTGAAATAACTATTCAGCAAGATCAAAAGATTGTTGTGGCAGGGTTTTGTGGAAGCAGTAATAAGGACTTTGCTCTCATGCGCTGCAATACGGACGGTTCTCTTGATGCATCTTTCGGCTCACTCGGAATAGTTACGACAGATATTGTTTCGACGGACAACTTCGGCTTTTCCGTTGCCATTCAGGAAGATGGAAAGATTGTGGCAGCGGGATATTCTGGAAGCGTTAGTACGGACTTTGCTCTCGTGCGCTACAATACCGACGGCAGCCTGGATCCCACTTTCGGGTCAGGTGGAAAAGTTACACAGGATATCGCGGCAAACGATTCAGCCCAGGCTATAACTATTCAGCAAAATCAAAAGATTGTGGTGGCAGGATATTCTGGAAGCGGTAGTACGGACTTTGCTCTCGTGCGCTACAATACCGACGGCACCCTGGATACATCTTTCGGCTCACTCGGAATAGTTACGACAGATATTGCTTCGACAAACGACCAGGGACATGCCGTTGCTCTTCAGTCTGATGAGAAAATTCTTGTATTTGGGATAACATATTCCGGCAGTGTCAGACACCTTGCCCTTGTACGTTACAATACCGACGGTTCTCTCGACGCATCTTTCGGCTCAGACGGAATAGTTACAACATCTTTTGGTTTGGCAGACAGTTTTGGCTATGCACTGGGCGGTGCCGGGGCTTTGAAGGCGGAGAGTTGTGCCGTGCGGGGCCCTGAAGGCGGAGGGCGCCGGAAGTACCGGGCACAAAGCCGCCGGCAGCCGAGGGCACCGGTCAGCGCTTGCAGGCAAATTGCCGTATGGCTAATTATTTTGTTCAACAAAACCGAGAAAAAGAATATAAAGAATATATAGTAAAGCGAATCAAGGTATTTATAAGCAGGGGAAGAGTGTGAAAACAGCAAGATGCCGCCTTATATCTTTTCTAACGCTGCTGCTTTTAACCGGCTGCCGGTTTTCCCTGTTTGA
>PDRU01000107.1 GCA_002748225.1 Spirochaetales bacterium
TTACGCTGGTACCGGTTAATATTTCCGGACGGGATACCCGGCTCAGCACTTCTTCGGTGTCCAGTTCTATGGTGCCGATGAATTCCTGATTCTGGGCTGATGCCGATATATGCACCAGTGTTCCGCTGAAGTAGTCCATTTCACTTCCGGGAAAGGCCGAAAAGGACACCCGGGCGGCGGCACCCACTTCAATATGGCCTATTTTTCTTTCGGGAATGCTTACTTTGGCCACCAGGGTATCCGAGTAGGTCTGATACCCTACCAGACTCCCTTTTTTTACATGGAGGCCTGTAACCGGATGAAGACTGAAAAAATTCACCGACTGGGGTTCCCGGTATATGGTATCCGGCAGAATAAGGGTGCCGTCCAACGGCGCTTTCAGAACGTACTCTTCCAGAAGAAGACGCTGGCGTTCCAGCTTCAGCCGGCTGACAGCCAGCGAGTTTTCCAGGGCGGCTATTTCTCCTTTTAGCGTAATCTGCGCGCGCGTCAGGTTCAGACTTTCCTGCTCTCTCTGATAAATTCTTTCGGCCAGTTCAACCTCTGTCAAAGAGCCGCTTCTGCGCAGTGCATTGTCTAAATTGCTGCGGAACCACGCGTGTTCTTCTACGGATGTTATCTGTTCTTCCTGAAGCTTTTGACGTTCCAGAAGATTCTCAAGCGCTGCCTTCTGAGAGGCCTGTTCACGCAGATAAAGTTTTAAGGTATTTTCTTCCAGCCGGCTGTCTATGCGCAAAATTTCAGTGCCCCGGCTTACTTCCCTGCCTTCTTCAATGGCGCAGAACTCTATAATGCCGTTTGCAGGAGCCAGCAGGGGTACAACTGTTCCCGGTTCAATTTTTCCCGCGCAGGTTATGTAGTCGGATATTTTAAGGAGCAGAACAACCGCAGCAGCAACCGCCAGAAGAACCGCAAAACCAAACCAGAGCCAGCGGAAGGCTTTGTAGGGGGTTCTTTTTTTAGCCATAATGCATCTCCTGAGTTAAAAACAGCTGCCGGTAGAGTCCTTCTTCCTGCATTAACTGCTCATGCTCCCCGGCCTGAACTATCCGCCCCCTGTCCAGAACAAGGATCATATCGGCACGGGCCACAGTATTGAGACGATGGGCAATGGTAATGGTTGTCCGCCCCCGGCGCAGCCGTTCCAGAGCGTTCTGAATAAGACGTTCACTTTCCATATCCTGACTGCTGGTAGCTTCGTCCAGAATAATAATGGACGGGTTGCGCAGAAACAGCCGGGCAATGGAGAGCCGCTGCTTTTGTCCGCCTGAAAGTGTTATGCCGCTTGTTCCGTACAGGGTATCCAAGCCGGCAGGCAGCGCGTCCACAAATTCAGCGGCATTGGCCTGAATGAGGGCTTCCCGTATTTGCCTGTTATTCCTTACGGGGCTGCCCAGGGTCAGGTTGTCGCGTATGGAGGCTTCAAAGAGAAAGGTTTCCTGGGGCACAACTGCCACAGAACCGCGCAGGGAGTGCAGACTGTACTGGCGCAGCGGCCGGTTCCCAACACGTATTTCTCCCTGCTGGGGAATGTAGAGCCCCAGCAGAAGATTAGCAACTGTGGTTTTGCCGCTTCCCGAGGGCCCCACCAGGGCCGTGTGGCTGTGCTCCCTTATCTGAAAACTCACGTTATCCAGAGCCGGCATATTGCCGGAGTAGCGGAAACTGACGCCGCGGAACTCAATATTTCCGGCCAGTTTTTCACAATAACCGCTATTTGCGGGTATGGTGATTTCCTCCGGCAGAGACATGGCCCCTTCGTACCTGTCGGCAGAATTCTGCAGTACGCCGGTACTCTTGTAGGCGTTAACAAAACCGCTGAGTGCCTGCGACCCCTGACTGTTAATAATGTTAAACGCTATAAAAGAACCAAAACTGAAACTGCCGTGAATAATGTCCCAGGCCGCCAGAAAAAACACCAGACTTCCCAGAATCTGGGAAAGCAGCCTGTTTAACCCTTTCCACAAGGAAGCCGTTTTGCGGCGCTGCAGGTGAACTTCTTTAAGCTCCAGCTGGGCGGCGCGCAGCTGACGGTAAATTTCACTTTCACCCTGAAGAGACTTGAGTGTCCGGGCGCCCGAATGCGACTGATTAATAAGACTGGTAACACGCCGCTGCTTTTCCCAGAGTTGTTTTTCCAGCTCTTTGTCTTTCTTCTGAAAGTAACGGCCGGCCAGCAGTTCCAGGGGAAATCCGGCCAGACGGATAAGAGTGAGTTTGTAACTGAGTAAAAACAGAATGGGGTAATAAATGAGTATAATAATACTGTTGCGGAGAAAATCAGCCATATAAATGCGCGGAACATTGCTCAGGCGGTCGCCGTCATCTGAAAGTTTATGCACTTCCCCCGGTTTGCTTAGAGCGTGAAAGGGATACGGCAGGCACAGGAGCTTTCTGAACAGCTTTCTCTTCATGCGCAGACGGTTATTTTCCGTCAGCAGGGTAAGCAATAATTCGGATATAAGGTTAAAGCCGAAAACCACCGCGTTAATAAACACAACGGCCGCCAGAATATAGACCAGGGCGGGAACATCCTGATTGGGTATGGCGAAGTCGAATATTTTTCTTTGCAGAAAAGCCGGGGCCAGGGATATGGCCGCGGTAATAACATAGAAAAAAGCCAGGGATAAAACCAGGCTTTTGTATTCCGATACGTTTTTCCAGTAGGGCTGAAGCTTTTTTAAAATGGCACGCCGTCCTTTTGGGT
This sequence comes from Spirochaetales bacterium, assembly GCA_002748225.1. Taxonomy (GTDB): domain Bacteria; phylum Spirochaetota; class Spirochaetia; order DSM-2461; family DSM-2461; genus UBA2779. Next base: position 2,708 of record PDRU01000107.1, read on the forward strand.
TATCAGCCTTCTGCTTCCAGGAATTTCCCCACAAGTTCACGGATAAAGGGATCGGAAATTCTGTATATCCGGCGGTTTCCGTCAACTTTGGATTCCACAATGTTCTTGTCTTTCAACACAGACAGGTGCTGACTGATAACCGGCTGGGGCTGATTCAAACACTGCCACAGCTCGCTCACACAGGCATCCTGCTTTTCAATAAGGCATAAAATTTTCATACGGACAGGATGGCCGCAGACTTTAAGCTTCTGCGCAAAGGTTTCAATAATTTCTTCCGGGCAGCAGGTGTTTTCGTTCATAGAAAAAAATATAGCACTATTCACACATAGTAACAAGTTTATGGTGAAGATTCTGCTAACAGAGAAGAAATTTGCTCTGCCAATGCTCTTCTTGACCGGAGAGGAACCCCTGTTGAGTATTATTGCTGATTCTGTAAT
>PDRU01000130.1 GCA_002748225.1 Spirochaetales bacterium
CATTATCTTGGAAAGCTTTTTCATCCCCGCAATCCCAAGGAAGCCCTCAATTCCGGAATAGGCATTATCCACCAGGAATTGAACATGATGGAACACCTCACAGTAGCCCAGAATATTTTCATTGGCAGGGAGTCCATGAAACACGGAATTTTCCTGGACGAAAAAAAGCTGAATCAGCGTGCCGAAGAACTGTTTGCCCGCTTAAAAATGAACATTGATCCCCGGGAAAAACTGAGCAGCCTCACCGTCGGCAAGCAGCAAATGGTGGAAATTGCCAAAGCGGTATCCCATGAGCTGAAAGTTCTTATTCTGGACGAACCCACCGCGGCCCTGACGGAAACGGAAATAGATGAACTTTTTACCATTATGAAAGATCTGGCCTCCAAAGGCGTGGCCATGATCTACATTTCCCACCGCATGGACGAAATAGGCCGGATTACCGACCGGGTAACCGTTATGCGGGACGGCGAATATGTGGGAACGGATAAAACCTCCAGCCTCAGCAAGGAAGACATTATCAACATGATGGTGGGGCGGGTTATCTTTGAGCAGCCCAAGGAAAAAAGCAACGTTCCGCCCAATGCCGAAGTGGTTCTGACCGTGGACAGGCTCAACGCCGGCCGTCTGGTAAAAAACGTCAGCTTCAATCTTCACCGCGGAGAAATACTGGGCTTTGCCGGGCTGATGGGCGCCGGACGCACCGAAACAGCCCGCGCCATATTCGGAGCAGACGAAATTCAGAGCGGGACAATCTGGATTGAAGGAAAACCGGTACACATTACAAATCCCATGGACGCTGTCAGACACGGAATTGGTTATTTATCGGAAGACCGCAAACGTTTCGGTCTGGCCACCGGATTGAGCGTTATCGAAAATTCATTAATGGCTTCTTATGACAAATATGAAACCGGCATGTTTATTCATAAAAACAAGACAAGAAGCATTACCAGCGAATACGTCGATAAACTCAGTATCAAAACCCCCACAATCGATCAGCTGCTGAAAAATCTCTCCGGGGGAAATCAGCAGAAAGTGGTTATTGCAAAGTGGCTCATCAACAACTCAAACATTCTTATTTTTGATGAACCCACCCGCGGAATTGATGTGGGCGCCAAAAGTGAAATCTACTCACTGATGAACGAACTGGCCTCTCAGGGAAAAGCCATTATTATGATCTCGTCCGAACTTCCGGAAGTACTCCGGATGAGCGACCGGATTATTGTTATGTGTGAAGGCCGGGTTACCGGAGAACTGGACATAGCGGAAGCCAGTCAGGAAAAGATTATGGAATTCGCCACCATGCGGGAATCGGCATAAGGTGCGGCAGACAGGAGAACAGTAATGAGCGATATGGTTAATCAAAAAAGCATGGCTGATAAAATTAAGGAAGTAGGCATGCAGAGGCTTCTGGCCCCGGTAGCACTGGTTATACTCTATATTTTCTTTGGATTATTCGGAAGGAACTTCTTTTCTTTTAACTCCCTGGTGAACATTCTGGACGCCTCCTATTACATAGGCTTTATTGCCATTGGAGTAACCTTTGTTATTATTACCGGAGGAATAGACCTCTCCTGCGGCACCGTTATGATGGCGGCCGCCATAATTGGAGGTACAGCGTACAAGAGCTGGGGATGGCCCATGTGGACTGCCTTAATTACCATTCTGGTTGTGGCTACGGCTTTTGGATTTTTTAACGGGCTTATGGTTTCCCGCCTGAATCTGCCCCCATTTATTGCCACTCTGGGAACCATGATGATTTCCATGGGCATAGGTTCCATTGTTTCCAACGTGCGCAGCGCCACCTTCCCCACCCGTTCCGAGCCGGACGGCTGGTTCAAAAGCATTTTCAAAATTCTGGGAGAGGACGGCTCCACCGTTCCCACCGGATTTATAGTACTTCTGGTGTCGGCCATTGTCGCGGCGCTGATACTCTCCAAAACCAAAATGGGCCGCTACATCTTTGCCGTGGGCTCCAACAAGGAAGCCGCCCGGCTCTCGGGTGTGGATGTCCGCAAATGGGAAATGATGGCCTACGTGGTCAGCGGTGTAATGGCCGGTATAGGCGGTATTGCCTTTGCGGCGGTTTACACAACGGTTATGCCGGCGCAGGGTCAGGGTTTTGAACTCTACGCCATTGCCGGCGCGGTTATCGGCGGTACATCCCTCTCCGGAGGTGTAGGCTCGGTGTTCGGCACTCTTATTGGTGTATACATTATGAGTACGCTCCGGGTAGGACTGCCTTCCATGGACCTTCAGGCCCACTACCAGACCTTCTTCACCGGTGTTGTGGTTATCGGCGCCGTACTTCTGGACATTTACCGGAACAAGAGGGCTTCGGAAGTAAAAATTCTTACTCCGGCAGATAACTATAAAGCCGTGGAAATGGCCAGGATCAGCAGAATGAAAGAAGAGCTGACACATCTGGAAGGCAAAGCCGCCGCGGAGAAGAAACAGGCCATAGCCGGAAAACGGGCTGAAGTTATCAGTACATGGAAAAAAATGAAACAGGAAGAAAAAGCCGAAAGGCGCCGGATTGCTGCGGAAGAAAAAGCCAATGAAAAAGCCTTTCATCTGGAGCAGAAGGAAAAATAATAAAGTAAAAAGCCCGGCTGTAGGCCGGGGAATTATATTAAGGAGGACCGTATGAAGAAAATTACTCTCATACTTCTCGCAGTGGCATTAATTGCCACTACAGCTTTTGCCAACGGCGGCAGCGATTCCAGTAAAGGCGGCAAGCCCTACATTGCTGTTGTTTCCAAAGGTGAACAGCATGACTTCTGGCAGCAGGTAAAACGGGGTGCTGTTGACGCATCCGCCGACTACGCTGTCGATGTAACATTTGAAGGCCCGCCCTCTGAAAGCGACGTACAGATTCAGGTAGAAATGCTTAACAACGCCATGGCCAAGGCTCCCGTAGCCATTGCTCTGGCAGCTCTGGATACCACTTCCGTTATGGACCAGCTCCAGGAACTGAAATCCAAAGGTGTGCCTGTTGTCGGTTTTGACTCCGGTGTTCCCAATGCTCCCGAAGGCTCCATTGTGGCCAACGCTTCCACCAACAACGCCGCTGCCGCTGCTCTGGCCGCGGAAAAAA
>PDRU01000131.1 GCA_002748225.1 Spirochaetales bacterium
ATGGAGGCCATTGAACGGATAAAAGAGTCCGGCATGCAGCTGGCCAGCGGCGGTATTATTGATTACCCCGGACAGACTCTGCAGATGCTGGCGGAAGATATTCACCTTACCTGGAAGCTGAATGTGAGCTGGGTACCCATTATTCCGTATTTACCGGTTCCCGGAACACCGCTGGCGGAAGAAGGCGGTATGGGAAGTTTGGATTTATGCCTCCGAACCATTTCCATTCTGCGCCTGCTTCTTCCGGACACCCATATTAACGCGCAGCAGCCGGGAAAAGATCCGAAACTGGGCCTGACAAACCCGGAGGGGAACGCAAAGGCCCTGAATGCCGGCGCGGATATTCTTTTTCTGGATTTACTGAAGGACCAGGCCGGAGCCTTCCGGGTTATTGAGGAACGGCAGCCCATTAACATGGACCATCTGGAAAGCGTTTCCAGTCTGTCGGGTATGCCGCTTTCGTTTAAGCGCTAATAAAAAACCCGGCAGAGAATCCGCCGGGACAGTTTAATCAATCATAATCCGCTTAGTAACGGTTCATGCTCTGGGCCTTGCGCAGTTTTTTCATTTGCTTGCGCTGCAGGGCCTTTTTCTTCCGGTTTTTAATAATGGAAGGTTTCTCAAAATACTCCCTTCTTTTGTATTCCCGGATAATGCCCTCTTTTTCTACCATGCGCTTGAAACGCTTAATGGCCTTTTCAAGAGGCTCTTCATCATTAACACGAATGTAGGCGATAAGAAATCACCTCCCTTTGCAATATGAGTTCCGCCGCTAACAGCGGAAAGTGCCTCTTTATCATACAAATCGTTCCGAAGTTGTCAAGCCGGAAGGATTTAATTATTCATCAGCAGAAGCAGCGGCCGTGAAAGAAAAATTCTCGGATTAACAGGAGTAGCCCCCACCCGCATTTCCCAGTGCAGATGCGCTCCGGTAGCAAAACCGGTATCTCCCACCGCGCCAATTATATCTTTCGGCCTGACCATCTGACCTTCCCGCACTGCTATTGAATCCATGTGGTAATAGAGTGTGTACACTCCGGGTAAATGCTCAATAATAACTGTATTGCCGGTTAGAAAGCGTTCCCGGGCCATAACAACACGGCCCCGGCCGCAGGCGTAAACCTCAGTGCCCTTTTCCGCCCAGAAATCGCTTCCTTTGTGAATGGAAGTGCTTTCACTGCCGTCAGGCATACGGTACCGCCGTCTGTCGCCGAAGGCCGCTGTAGGCACATCTTTTTCCAGCGGAATAATAAATGAACCGGTGTGGTACTGCGCGGCCGGTTCAAAACTGGTCAGGATTTCCCAGAGGATTCGGGATTCTTCCTTTTTCCGCCCGGAATTGTCCGAGAACAGGGTTTCCATTTTGTTGTTCAATATAATGATCTGTTCCGGAAAAGTTTTTTCAGCCACCCTGAGGGGTTTTTCCATGCGCCGGGAAGCCCTGCCCTCTCTGGCGTTAAGCACCAGATGGTAATCTCCCGGAGGCGCCGATGAAGGGATACCCAGCAGAACAACCGAAACCGGAGAACGGCCGGATTCGGTATACAGAAATCCTTCCGCCCGGCTGATGGCTCTGTCCTGAGAATCTACCAGGCTGACAATAATGTTCTCCATATCATTGCTGTCAATAACAATCTGCAGAACATCGCCCGGATCAACAATATCGGAAGAATGCATAAACGGTTCACTGCCGAGTGAAAAAACAGCAATGAAAAACAGAACAGGTAGAGCCACTTTCCGGAACAGCCGGAGCGGAAAGTCTATGATAAGCATGGTGCAGCCTCCAGAATGGTCAGTCGGCGGGAATTCTTTCCCCTGAAATTATCGGAATCTATACGATACACCAAATCAACAGGCATATCGATACGGATATCTGTTCCATAGCGCTCAGCCCCGTTCCACCACAGGGCCGGCCATCGGTTTTCACCCAGCGAAACCAGAAGTTTCAAGTGATTGTTTGCGGGTTTGCCCATCAGTTCCGCACTGAAAACCTGTACTGAGCGGGTAAGGAAAGTAAGGGGGCGGAAATCTTTTCCATAAGGCTCCAGTTTTTCCAGCAGGGTTTCCAGTCCGTTTTTCCCCAGACGGATAAGCTCTTGGTGAGAAAGCTCCGCGTCGATAAGGATGGGTGTCTCTCCGCTTTCACTTTCCGGTTTTTCCTTCAGCCATTCTTTGGTCTTCAGTATCAGTTTTTCAAGATTTTCCCTTTTCATACGGAAACCTCCGGCCCGCAGATGTCCGCCGAAGTCGTCCAGAAGAGGTTCCATGGACTTCAGCCAGTGCTGCACATTCATTTCTTCACCGCTGCGTACAGAGCCGGATACTTTTCCGTTCTGAAGTGATATAACAACGGCAGGAACATGAAAATACTGGAGCAGCCGGGAAGCCAGAATGCCGGTAATGCCTCTGGGAGATTCCTCCGAAGAAACAATAACCATTTTACCGTCCAGTTCTTCCAGAGAACTGTAGGCCAGGGGTTTAAGCTGTTCCCAGATTTTTTCACCCAAAGAGCGGCGTTCGTTGTTCATTTTAATCAGTTTGCCGGCCCATTCCGGAATAAGGGCCGAATCTGTTTCCAGAAAAAGCGAAACCCCCGCGTCTGCCTTCCCCATACGTCCGGAAGCATTGATAATGGGAGATATCTGCCAGGAAAGCTCGGTGGCTCCCACCCGTGTTTCATGCAGATTACGCCGGACAAGCAGTTCCCGCAGCCCGGCCCGGCGTTCCTTCAGTCTGTCGCTGCCGTTCAGACGGGCCAGCCCCATGCGTACCAGAATACGGTTTTCATCTTCCAGGGGCATCAGATCAGCCAGAGTACCCAAAGCCACAAGGTCCAGCCCCCGCCGCCATGAATCAAAACGGCTGCTCACAGACTGGAATTGAAGGGCCTTCACCAGGTTAAAGAAAATACCCAGCGAGCCCCCTGAAGAGGGAAAGTAGCGGGCCATACGGCTCTCTTCTTTCAATTGCTCCATTGAGCGGCCCCGCAGAGACGGAAAAACCCGGCCTATCTCTTCGGCAGCGTCCAGTGCATACACATCCGCGCCGGAGAAGAATCCGGAAATGAGAGGAATCTGCTGCTGAG
>PDRU01000132.1 GCA_002748225.1 Spirochaetales bacterium
AGAGCAAAATCAAAAGAAGGCGGGAGAGAAACAGTACTGTTAACCGGCAGCATAATATTGCTCATGGCCAGAGTGTTCTGGGATTCAGCCTGCAGCATAAAATCAATAAAGGCCCGGGCGGCTTCCGGGTGTTTTGCGCCGGAAACAACGCCCATTCCTTCAATCTGCATAATATGGCCTTCGCTGAATTCCGCGGCCCTGTAGCGTGTGCTTTTTTCATATTCTGCATGGTAAACCGGAGATGTACCGTAACTGAGAACCAGAGGCGCTTCACCGGCAGTGAACATGGTGTAGGCCTGGCTCCAGCTGTCGGTAATGGTAAGAATGGACGGCTGGAGGCGTTTCCAGTAGTTCTGCCACTGTTCACCATAGACAGCCGCTGTCCAGAGCAGAAAACCCAGTCCGGGTGAAGAAGTCCGCGGATCCATCAGTACCAGAGAGTTTTTGTATTCAGGGCCTGTCAGTTCTTCCAGAGACTCCGGCGGTGTTTTAAGCACCCCGCTGTCATAGCAGACGGCGAAGTGGCCGTAATCGTAGGGAAGCATGTGGAAGGATGTGTCAAAAACAAGTTCCTGCGGAACAGTCTTTAATTCCGGTGATTTGTATTTCTGCAGTATGCCGGCATCCAGAGCGCGTGTGAGCAGGCTGTTGTCCAGCCCTATAACAATGTCAGCCACAGGTCTGTCCTTTTCAACAATAAGCTGGTTGAGTACTGTTACCGCGTCTCCGGGAGCGTGCAGATTTACCTGTATGCCGGTTTGCTCCTCAAAGGCCGCGGCTATGGCCGGACCGGGGCCCCATTCGGAAGCAAATGAGTCGTAACAGTACACTTCAAGCGCCCCGGCCGTTTCTGTGCCGGAGGATGACTGTTCGGCGCCGCCTCTGCCGAACAGCGGCAGAGGAATCATCAATAAAACAAGAAATACTGGAAGGGTTCTTTTCATGGAACCACTCCTTAATAAGAAGGATGGTTCCGGGCAGCAGAGCCTCGTTCCTACGCCGGTGTTATCCGGATCAGGTTCACGAGTGTGTTCTCAGGTCCAACGGACCACCCCGGAAGCTCGCAGTTAAATTAAAGGGCCCTGGAAAGAGAGTCAAGACCTTCAGTTCAGCTCTGTATTTGTTACTTGAAAAGTATTCTGACCGGTTATTTCCGCCCCTCTGATTCAGGGTGCATTTTTTTTGATAAATCTTTGTTTTTTTTGAATGAAAAGTGTTGCCACTGAATGGGTGTTCAGTGTTATATTAGGCCCGGAAAAAATGTTTTCAAGGAGCATAAAATGAAGGGTTTTAATCGGTTTTTCCTGATTCCGGTTCTGCTTGTTCTACTGTTTGCCGGCTGCGGCGGCAGGCAGAGTTATAAACCGGGTACGTACACCGGAAAAGCAGAAGGAATTTCAGGTGATGACGTTGTTGTTGAGGTGACTGTTGATAAGTCGGCAATCAAGGAAATCAAGGTTGTTGAACACAATGAGTCACCCGGAATTTCGGATGCGGCACTGTCGCAGATCCCGAAAGCCATTGTTGATGGACAGACATTGAATGTGGATGTTGTTTCCGGCGCAACTTATTCCAGTGAAGCTGTCATTGCGGCTGTTACTGCGGCTCTCGAAGAAGCCGGTGCCAATATTAAAAAGCTGGCATCTGCGGAGAAGAAAAAGACTGACGCTGCAACAAGCGCAACAGAAGTTATTAATACCGATGTCGTAGTTGTCGGTGCCGGCGGCGCGGGTCTGGCTGCCGCTCTGTCTGCTCATGAGAACGGTGCTTCAGTTCTGGTTCTGGAAAAGATGCCTGTTGTCGGCGGAAATACTAACTACGCCACCGGCGGTCTGAATGCGGCAGAAACTCCCTATCAGAAAAAGAAGGGTATTGATGATTCTGTTGAGCTGTTTATTCAGGACACCATGAAAGGCGGTAAGAACATCAACAATCCGGAACTTGTCAAGGTTCTGGCAAGCAATTCTGCCGGTTCTGTTGAATGGCTTACATCTCTCGGCGGAGATTTTACCGATGTCGGCCGTATGGGCGGCGCTTCGGTAAACCGCTGTCACCGTCCTACCGGCGGTGCTGCCGCGGGAAACCACCTGGTGCAGGTGCTGCATGCTGCTGTCAAGGAAAAGGGTATTACAGTTAAAACTGACTGCCGTGTTGTTAAAATTATGGAAGAAGGCGGCGTTATCAAGGGTGTTATGGCAACAAGTCCTGCAGGAAACGTTACCGTTATGTCCAAAGCTGTTGTCATTGCTACCGGCGGTTTCGGCGCGAACAATGATATGGTTGCCGGTTTTAACCCCAAACTGAAAGGTTTTGGTACCACTAACCACCCGGGAGCCACCGGTGATGCTCTGGAATTTGTTAAACCTCTGAATGTTGCCCTTGTTGATATTGACAAAATTCAGACTCATCCCACAGTTGTTCCCGTAAAGAACAAAATGATAACCGAAGCCGTCCGCGGTAACGGTGCCATTCTTGTTAACCGCAATGCCGAGCGTTTTATTTCCGAACTGGAAACCCGCGATGTGGTTTCAGCGGCAGAGCTGAAGCAGGAAGGCGGAACTTCGTTCCTGTTCTTTGACCAGGGCGTGCGCGAGTCTCTGAAAGCTATTGAAAAATATGTCAAGGCCGGTCTTCTGACTGAAGGCGCTACTATTGAAGAAGTGGCTGAAAAGATGAAACTGGATCCCGCCAAACTGAAAGCTACAGTTGATAAATACAACGGCTATGTCGCAGCCAAATCCGATCCGGATTTCAGCCGCGCCAACATGCCCAGGGCGCTGAACAACCCTCCGTTCTACATGGTAGAAGTGGGTCCGGCTGTTCACCACACCATGGGCGGACTGAAAATAGACACAGAAGCCCGTGTTTATAACACCTCCGATGAAGTTATTCCCGGTCTTTTTGCAGCCGGTGAAGTTTCCGGAGGAGTCCATGGCGGCAACCGCCTTGGAGGTAACGCTCTGAGCGATATTACAACATTCGGACGTATTTCCGGAAAGAGCGCCGCGGCTTTTGCTGCAAAGTAATGAAGTGAAAAGCTGCTGCACGCGTATGTGCGGCGGCTTTCA
>PDRU01000089.1 GCA_002748225.1 Spirochaetales bacterium
CAGCCGATAATCGACGCCGCCAAACAGTACGACTGAGCCGTCCTCCGCAAATCGGCTCATAACGTCGTTGCCAATGTAGTTCTCCAGGCAATCCCCGCAGCTCCCATCCGGGCAGTGCTTGCGCAGATGCTTGTTGGTTATCAGTATCAGCGGCAACATCCGCACGTGCCGTTTGTCGATGATGTACGAGAGCCAGTTGGTCTCTGCCTCGCTTCCCCTGGTCCGGCCGATCTCGTCGATAACCAGGAGGGGAATTGACGCCAGGCGGTCAACAATCTCAAGCTCGCTTTTCTCGGACCCGGACCGGTAAGAGGCCCGAATCAACGTTGAAATCTCGTACATGGACCAGATTTCCCCGCGTAGCTCCCGGACCGCAGCACAGCCCAAATGCGTCTTCCCTGTTCCATTTTTTCCGGAAAAAATCAACTTGCCCTTCTTTGCCGCAATAAGCTCTTTGACAGCCTTTAAGGCTCGTTTAAGTTCTGGCGTATCGGCTCGGAACGTCTCAAACGTTGCCTGGTGGTACATGGGCTCAACCCGGCAGCGATTGAGCATCTGGACGCTCTTTTTGCGTGCCATCTCGGCCTCGACTTGTTTGCGACAAACAGGGCAAAAATACCCATCGTCAAAAAACTCAAACGCCCTGCCATGGTCCTCGCAAATTCTGGCACTGATGGCCGGCGGGCTGTCAAAAAAAGTTTTCAGAATGTCTCGTCCAGTCGTCACTACACCACCTCCGGGATGTCAAGAATGTTGCGGGTTTTGAGCTGGTCAGGCGGCGAGCGGTCAAGCGGGAACAATCCGGCCCAGTTGTTTGCGAGCGAGCGGTCGACGATCCTCCTGGCCGCCTGCAGGCTTCCGCCCGAAAGGTTGCGAAGATGCGCATAGCCCTTTTTCGCTCCGGTAATTTTTTTGTAGGGGTTGCGCTTGTCCTTCGCCCATTCGGCGAACAAGTCCCTCCAATCAGGCTCAGCGATGAAAGAAAAATCCAACCCTGCCCCCCTGGGGGGGGATAAAGGGGGGGATATATCATTATCATTAACATTAACATTTACATTAGGGGTTTTCTTTATATCCCCTATGGGGTTTTCCTGATTAACCCCTATGGGGTTTTTATCTGCAACCCCTATGGGGTTTTCTTCTTTTTTCTCAGGTCTTCCCCCCTTAGACCCATGCTCGGCTCCTTTCTGGCCGTTTTTCCGTCGTTTGTTGTTCGTGTCAATTTGAGGCTTGGCCATGACGAACACCATATACGCCATTCCCGGCTCGCTTTCAGGCTCTTCGCCGGTTAACGCATACTCACAAATCATGCCGTAGGCTTTGGCCCGTTCTGCAGGGTCGCCAATCATGGATATAGCCTCATGAAAGGATTCGTAAAAAACAAAACTCGCACTCATGTTTTTTCCTTAAAATGGAATGTCGTCTTTAAAATTGCCTGCCGGCTCGGCGCTTTTGTGTACTTCGCTGACAAACTGGTCAACGCCTGAGTCTTGTTTTTTTCTCTCGCCACCCCCCAGTAGCTGAAGATTGTCTACATCTATAACGACCTTCGACCGTCTCTCTCCCTGGGCATTTTCCCAGCGCTCCTGGCGCAGGTGCCCGTCTATAGAGACCTGCTTGCCTTTGGTTGTGTAACTCGCCAGGGTCTCACCCCGCCGGCCCCAGAGGACGGCTTCAAAAAAACTCGCCTCATCTACCCACTGCTCGTTCTGCTTGCGGGCAAGATTGACGGCCAGGGCCATCTTCAGAATTGGATAGCCGCTTTTCGTGTAGGCCAGCTCGCCGTCCCGAGTGAGCCGGCCAATCAATACAACCTTGTTAATGTCAGTCATTTCATACCTCCCTTTATACCGCCGCTCCAGACGGAACATCGAAATCTATGGAATCAAATAATGTGGGGGCCGCCACATCTTCTTCAGCTGCTTTCAGATAATGGAGAGAGTCCCTAAAAGAATCTGGATTAAGTTCAATCCCATATCCTTTCCTGCCTTTCAAAACAGCTCTTGCCGGAACAGTCCCAAGGCCGGCGAATGGGTCAAACACCAGTTCGCCCGGGTTGGAAAATCGCTCAATAATCCGGTCAACAATATCGAACTGCAGCGGGCAGATGTGCATCTGCAGATCTTTCCGCTTCTGCTCCCCGTTGAATGTCCGCATCCGGTTGACATCATCCCAGACATAAGGCGTCCATGAACCCGGAGCCACCACCATAAAAGAAGCTGGGAGCTTCTTCTGTTTTTCGAGGTTCTCTGCAAGTTGGACATGGGTGTCATAGTTGTAGATACTGCCCCGGCTGAAATCTCTGTAGACAGACTGCAAGTCTGATACGGGAATTTCCGAAAGTTCTTTTGAGGTTAAATATCTATTACCGGAAGAGCGCCAAAACTGATGTGCGTCTATCTGCCATCTGGCCCGGGTATACTCTTCTTTGCTTTTTGAAACCGGCGTGTCTGCATAGGCCCGGCTGGTGTCCGTCGGGAGCTTACGCAGCAGAAGGACGTATTCAGGGCATCCTACCCCCATTTTGGTGCCGTCCTTTGTTTGCTCGGTCCATCCGAGCCGGTAGGTCTGATTGTTCTCCCGCACAACATCTGTGACGACCGTTATTCTTCCAAAATATTCAAAGCCATGTTTCCGGAAGTGTCGGGTTGTATCATCAGAGAATGGGTCCAGTGTTGGCATCCCGGTTCCGGTGGCATTCCCGAACAATATCCGGTCTTTGACATGGATGGCCGCCACCCGGCCAGGCTTTAGAACGCGGAGAAGATGGGGTGTCAAAAAATCCATCTGCTCAAAAAATCGCTCGTTGTCTTCGTTGTGCCCAAAGTCATTGTAGGTTGGCGTATATTCGTAGTGATTGCTGAAGGGGATGGATGTGTGAATCAGGTCAACAGAATTATCCTCCATGCGAGCAATTGCCACGACATTATCAGCATTAACTGCAGTCCAAAGTTGCCCCCCCTCTGTTATTAAATCATCATGGATGTAACGCTCCAGCGCCATCTGGGCCTGGGTAGAGGCAAGCCCGTGTTCCCGGATT
>PDRU01000090.1 GCA_002748225.1 Spirochaetales bacterium
GGTGTCATTGTGTTTTCCGTGGCTTCGCGGAGCGCGCCTCCAATTGCTTCGTCCAGGACATCGCGTATTATGGTTGAGCAGTTCTGATAGTAGTAGTCGTAGAGGTATTCCTGGTTTTCCGGCCGGACCCACCACTCAAGACGCTCCTGCATACGCCGCAGTTCGGCATTTCCCATATAAAGCGGATAAACCGTCAGATTCCGGTTCAGTGTCAAATGATAGTTCAGAAAAAGTTCCGTGGGAGCTTTCATGCCCAGGTACAGCATGCGTCCCAGAATAAAATCCTTGAAGAAATTATCCGAATAAAAGGAAAAATTTCCAAAGTCGTAAAAGTTATCTTCGCCGGTTTCAGAGTCTTCTATTGCTATTCCAATATGTCCCCAGTAGGTGTAAATGGGATCGCCCGGTCCCACAATAATAATTGAAGCGGAAAGATTTGACTGTTCAGAATTGGCGTTACCGGAGAGTTTTTCGGCAGATACCGTTCCGGCTGTAACACTGAAGAAGAGTAATAATAAGGCCGGAACAGCAACGGCCGGCCTGCGGATAAAACTTCCGATAATCACTTTTAGCCTCCAGCGGCATTATATTCATTTCGGGGCTATGACGGGAACCGGCATTAATGCTATAATGGCCGGACTATTGCTAACATAAGGAGCCCGTAATGGCTGAAAAAGAAAACCTGGTGGTATCTTCCAAAGTGAAGGCCTACATCAAGACAACTGCCGACATGAAATGTTCTGCTGCAGTTATTGAAGTTCTTTCGGACAGGATCCGTGAGATGTGTGATACAGCTATTGAGAACGCAAAAGCGGCCAAACGCAAAACTGTACAGGACAAAGACTTCTAAACAGATTGGTTTTTGCCTGTCAAAATGCCCTCCTGAGCTGCTGCAGCCGGAGGGCTTTCTTATTTCTTTTCAGTTTTCTGGAATTCCTGGAAAAATGATTTTCTCCGCCCCAGTTTTTTATTCAGCCGCTCCTGCTCTTCCTGTTCTTTCTGCTTTTCCATTTTAATACGGTGAGAGCGCAGTTTTTCCTCTTCTGCCGCGGCTTTCTGCCATGCCGGCATGGATTCAGAATCCGGCATTCCTTCCGGAGCAGTCCGGGTACTTTTGGGTTTTATGGGGGCTTTAAAGCGGGCGCCGGTGCGGGAAAGCCCTGTCAGTACCGCGCCTGTCATTTTTGCGCGGGTAAAATCGGCCCCGTCAATCCGGGCGGAACTCAGATCGGCCCGGGTAAAATCGGCATCTGAAGCCCGGGCTTTCGTTAAATTGGCCGAAGAAAGATTGCATTCGGCCAGTCTGGCGCCTGTAAGATTGGCCCGGACAAGGTTGGCTCCGGAAAGATCGGCCTTCCGCAGATCTGCTCCGGATAAATTTATTTCGCCCAGCTGGAGTCCTGCCAGTTGGGCACCGGCCAGACGGGCCCGGAATTGAGGTCCGCCGCGCCGGACAAAACTGTTCCACAAGCTGATATTCCCGGTCCGTGCTGCTTCGGAAATCAGCGAAAGGTGGCGGGGATTGCCTTCAAAAGGTACTGTGGACATGGTGTTTTACTCCCAGCCCAGTTCAATGTAAATACGGGTCAGTTCAATTTCGCGCCTGATGTTTTCCGGCAGTTCCCTCTCCAGAAGCTGCTCCAGCACTTCCAGTCTTTTCTGCGGCTCATTCATATCACGGTATGTAAAATTCAGGGCATAGAGTGTGCGGTAATCCTGAGGAGCCAGTTCCAGAGACCGCTGCAGCAGCTCCAGACTGTTTTCCTGAAAGCCCTTAACACCCTGGACAATACCCAGATTCCGCAGCGCGGATGGGTTTTCCGGAAGCAGATCAATGGCTTTAACCAGGTATTCTCCGGCTTTATCGTACTTTCCCAGACGGAACAGGGCGCATCCCATGGCTTCCCAGGCGTAAGGGTTTGTCCGGTCCCGCTGCATATAGTGTTCCAGTGCTCTGACGGCTTTGGTGTTTTCACCGGTTTCCGTGTAGGCAATACCTATATCGCAGATGGCTCTGAGGTCTCCGGGGTTTTCAGAGATTATTTCGGCAAGTATAACTTTGGCCTGCTGAAATTCACCTTCCCGCATAAGGTGTTCGGCGTGTTCCAATGTCGGCATTCGGGTTTCTCCTGATTTTATATCGGCTGAAAAAGCGGGGGCCTCAAATGCCGGGCCGCGGTCCGGTAAAAAAATGGGGCCTGTGCCTGCGGGGGGCAGCCGTGCGGCAGAGGCGAGTGGGCGGCTGAGGGGAGGGGCGCCGGCGTACGGCGAACAGGAAGGCCTGCCGCTGTTCTGAGAGCCGCTCAGGGGCCGGGCAGGGGGGGGACAGGCCCCGGTTCAGTATGATGCGTCCGCTGAAAGCGCCGCGGGCCGGCCGCGCCGGAACCTGCCTGCGCTGCCCAAAATTCAGAGAGTTTTTACAAAAGCTGCAGCCAGCGGCCCAGAACTTCATAAAATTCGGGCAGACCGGTTTTCTTCAGGGCGGAAAAGCTGCTCATGCTGGCGCCCGGAGCAAGAAATGCCAGTTCTTTTTCCATGTCACGGACTGTACGGAACAGCATCGATTTTTTCAGCTTGTCCGACTTGTTCAGCAGAACATGCACCGGCCGGCCGGCCGTGCGGCAGAGGGTGAGCATCTGGCGGTCGTTTTCCGTCAAACTGCGCCGTATATCCACCACAATAACCACGCCGCACAGACTTTCCCTTTCCATAACATAGCGGGTAAGTTCTTCGCCCCAGCGCTTCTGTTCCCTGACGTTCACCTTCGCGTAGCCGTAACCCGGCAGATCGGCCAGTCTGAGAACGGCCTGTTCATCCAGGCCGAACAGATTGATATGCCGTGTTTTTCCGGGAGAAGATGAAATTTTGGCCAGAGCCCTGCGGCCGGTTATGGTATTCAAAACCGAAGACTTGCCCGCGTTCGAGCGTCCGGCAAAAGCCACTTCCTTCCCGGCTGAAACCGGCAGAGAACGGTAGTGGGGAGAAGATGAAATAAAACGGGCCTGGCGCATTTTGCCTTTGACGGTATTCTGCACGCC
>PDRU01000091.1 GCA_002748225.1 Spirochaetales bacterium
ACTGAACAGACGGAGATAATCGGTCTGGAGCGCGATGAAGCGGATCTGCCTTTTCCGGTTTTCACAGCCTGGCGCTCAGTACCGGAAACAATATGGCAGGGGCAGGCTGTTCCTGTTGTGCTGGAAGCCCGGAATCTTGCTTCTCTGGTTCTGGCTGATTCGGTAAGTCCGGCCGAAGCTCCTCAGGGACTGCTGGAAGAAGCTCCGGGGCTGGGCGGTATTGTTACGCGGCCTCACGGCGACGAGGTGCTGTATGATGTGCCGGTGGCTTCCTGGATATGGACGCCGGGAGAACCCGGATCTTATTCATTTCCGGGAATCCGCTGCAGAATTGCCGCGCTCAAGCGCGCTGTTCCCGGTTTTTCGGCGGAAGTTCTGCCGGTTCCCGAAGAAGCACTTGATTCCGGCGCGGTCGGCCGTTTTATTCTTTCCGCGGAGCTGGATGAAGGCCCTTACAGAGCCGGTGATATACTGTCGCTTCGGGTTCGGGTTGAAGGAGAAGGCAACATGAACGTTCTCCGGCTTCCGGAACCTGAGGTGGAAGGAGCGGTACTGGCCGGCCGAAGTGCTTCGTCTTCATACCTGCCCGGTTTTAAAGGCTTTGAAGGCTGGAGAGAGGACCGTTATGATTTTCAGCTGGAACGCAGCGGGAATATGGAAATACGCATTCCCCGCTGGGTGTGGTTTGATCCGGACAACGGCGGACAGCTGCGCTGGAAAAAAGCGCAGAGAATTTCTCTTACGGTAGAAGAAGCCGCCCCTGATGCTGCCGGGAAAAATATGCTTCCTCTGCTGGGAGATGCGGCTTTTCAGTATCCGGCTTTAAAATTTCACTGGAGAAACAAGTACTGGCTTTTTCTCTCTCTTCCCGGATTTATTGTTCTGCTGGTTGTTTTTCTTGTCCGGTATCCGGGAAAAAAAGCGCTGGTTTTGAGTCTTGCCGTTTTGCTGTTTATGGGGGCTGTTTCTGTTAATACGGAGTGGAGTTCTGCCGCCGGAAATGCCGCCCGGATGGCTGAGGCCGGTAATTGGGATGCGGCCGCCGATATTTATGAAAAACTGCTGAATGAAGCCGGTCCGGTTCCGGGGCTGCTTCACGACATGGCTTTTGTCAGGCTGAACCAGGGACAGCCGGATCAGGCTGTTTATCTTATGCGCCGGGCCATGTCTCTGCGTCCGGGTACGGCTTTGTTTAAGTCTTCTCTGGAACTGCTGGAGGGCCGGCTGTCTCTGGGAGATCAGGTAGCGGTTCCCCTGGGCGTTTCTCCTTCCATTGTTTTCGCTGTACTTCTGTTTCTGATCAATCTCTTTTTCCTGCTTCTTCTGAGGCTGATGTACCGCAGAGATTCCCGGAATGTCATAATTGTTATCAGCGCGTTTATACTTCTGGGCGGTGCTGTTTTCTTTTCAGTCTATACCGAAAAACTCTGGCAGAAGCCTACAGCTGTGGTAAGGGATAGTTCCCAGGCTTTGAGGAAAATTCCCGGCCCGCTGGCAACCAACTGGATTCAGCTTCCTGCCGGTACGGCTGTGGCCGTGGTTGCTGAAGAAGGAAACGATGTTCTGCTGCGCACCGGATTTGGACTGGAAGGCTGGCTTCCCGAGTCGTCTCTGCTGTTTCTTCCCGGAGACAGTGATGGACTTTGAACAGATTCTTCGTGAATGGGAAGAACGCCGGAAAAATACTGTTTCACGAAACATCGTTTCAGATGCCGCAGAGGAAAAGGTTGATAACGCGGAAAAGACAAACTGGCTGGAACTCTATCCTCCGGGCAGCGATGTTTTGACGGCTAAAAATACCAGCGATATTCCTCCGGTCAGTGAGGGCCGTTCCGTGTGGCTGCGCCGGGCTCATCAGGACACGCTGGATTTGCACGGCTTAAACGGCAGCGAGGCCAGAGGGGCCATAGAGCGGTTTATCCGTTCCATGCGCTCAAAAAATTTAAGGAAAGGGTTAATTATTCACGGTAAAGGCCTGCACTCACAGGATGGTTCTGTACTGCAGCCCCTGGTCAGGGATTTTCTGGAACAGTCAAATGAAGTTGGAGAATTCGGGAAGGCTTCCCGGAAAGACGGCGGTTCCGGAGCCACCTGGTTTTTACTTCGTCACCGTTCCCGGTAAATAATCCGTCCGCGGGTCAGGTCGTAGGGAGAGAGCGCGACACGCACCCGGTCGCCTGGAACAATCCGTATGTAGTGCTTGCGCATCTTGCCTGAAAGATGTGCCAGTATGAGATGACCGGCTTTTAATTCGACACGAAACATGGTGTTTGGCAGAGATTCTTTTACTACACCCTCTACCTCAATGGCCTCCTCTTTCAAAAAGAGTCCTCCTTTTTGGCCTAATGCCTGCATAATATTATTTTAGGGATTGTAATCGCGTCAAGTACGCATAAGTGTGCTTCGCGGAGTGTGAGCTTCCGGCGAAGCTTGACACCGGCCGGGCCTGCAGTTGACAAACTGCGCCGTATGAGTCAGATTACCCGCGTTTATAGCGGGGGCGATTATGGATAAAAGATTCAAGAATAAAATGCAGAAGAAGCTCCTGGAGCTGAAAGCAGAAGTATTGGAATCGTTAATAGCTGAAAACAATGATTTCCGGGCGGCTGTGGAAGATATAGGGGTAAAAGATCTTGCAGATGTAGCCTCCAATGATATCGACGCCAGAACTCTTGAGGCTGTAGGAGCCAAGGATAAGGCCCGTCTGGAGCGCATAGAAGCCGCTTTGGGCCGTATTGAAAACGGCCGGTTCGGCTTGTGTGCCGCCTGCGGGGCAAAGATAAACCGTGCCCGGCTGGAAGCTATTCCTTATTCGGTTCTCTGCATTAGCTGTCAGACATCTTCGGAGCGCCGCCGGCCCCGCTGATAATTCATTTTTTCCGGGAAACCTGCCGATAATGAAACTGGTATTGGAGGTTTTCCATGGATGCAGGCGGTGTAACCGGCTATCTTTCATCCTATTCCACATCTTTTTCCCGCCCTGCCGGCGAGGATGCGCGCGTTACTGTTCCGGTACGGCCGGCTCATAG
>PDRU01000093.1 GCA_002748225.1 Spirochaetales bacterium
CCCCGGGCTGGAGAAGTACTGGACATGACAAATAAAGACAGCCTTATTTTTATCTGGCAGCCTGTCCCTGATGCTCAATCCTACAGTCTCAGTCTCTACGAGGAAGGCTCCTCCTTGCCCCTTTTCGAGAAAAGAGGATTAATAAATAACAGTTTTGAACTGAAAAATCTGGAAATTCTTGATGTGGGCAGCTATATTGTGGAACTGTCAGCCTTGATGAAGGAGTCATCTGGAAATAACCGGGAAAGCGCGCTGAGCCGGGTACCTTTCTCGCTTACTTTGAATATTTCCAGCCGCCCGCCGGCCATTCTGACAGAGACATTGCAGTATGAAGAATAATATTACACTGTTTCGATTTGCCGCACTGCTGTCTTTCCTTCTTGCGTCTTTTCCCCTGAGCGCCGGAAACAGGCTGGAATGGGAAGCGGTGCAGGGGGCGGATCACTACCGGGTTATAATCCGTCAGAACGATCAGCTTCTGCTCGATACGCCCAGCAAAGACTGCTGGCTGCCTCTGTTTCTGCCTCCCGGGAATTACGAGTTACAAATTCAGGTTATCAATACCTTCGGCAAAAAAGTTTCGGAAAGCCCATGGGAACCTCTGCGTATTTTCACTTCTGCTCCGCCCTTTATTGCCGCTTTTTCCCCGAATGAAATCCATCAGTTCAATTTATCATCTTTCAGCGCACTGGTTACCGGCTGGGTACCCTCTAGCAAAAATATTACAGGTTCGGAGTTTTATCTTAGAAACACAGCAGGCAGAACCATACCGCTCATAGTATCTCCCGCAGAAACGTCTCATCAGTCAGATACGAACTATCAAAACCTTTCTCTGGCTCCTGCGGAGGATCTGCCGGAGTCCGGCGTCTGGAGCCTTGTTATGAAAAATCCTGACGGAAAATCATACGAGAAGAAAGACGCACTGAGAATTATCAAAAATCTTCAGCCGCATATCAAAAGAATAAAACCGCGGTTCCTGCCGTTCGAAGAACAGCAGGCCGGTCTTCAAATGCAGATAAACAACCAGGAAGAAGGAGCCAGTGTTACTATCAGCGGTCCCTCCGAAATACCTGTTCTGTTTGTGAACAAAAGCAGCCCGAATGTTCTGAATTACTATCTGGACATCAGCTCAGCCGCGGCCGGCTGGTACAGTGTCAGTGTCCGGAATCCTTCAGGCAGAAGTCATGAAAAAAACCGCGCTTTCAAAATTTATACAGACCAGTCTGGCGGAGTAAATGGTGTTCCGGCATATCCGCACAATGTTTATTTTGCGTTAACACTGGGACTTCCCATAAGAGACAAAAAAGACAAAAAAACATCCCGGCCGGTATATGCCGGTTTTACAATGGGATACAGGCAGGAATTTCTTCCGTTCAGCCGCAAATCATACTGGCTCAGCGGTTTTGAATGGGAAGCAGCCCTGGAAAGCACCTTTCCTTTCGACAAAGGAATTGTCATGCCGGAAAAAAGAATATATCCCATGCAGCAGAGTGTTCTTCTGGGACTGAATTATATTATTCCGTCTGACTCTTTGTATAAAATTCAGTTCCGTATAGCCGCGGGCCCTGTGTTATCCCTGTATGACTGGAAGGTGTCCATAGACTGGCAGACAATTGTATCGGGAGGTATCCGGCTGGAATATAAACCTGAATTATACATGAGTTTCCTTTTGGGCCTTTCAAGTACATACTACGTTGATGATGTGCGGAAAATATTGAAGCCCACTCTGGAAGGAGGCTGGAAATGGTAAGATTTTCCTCCAGAACACTTGCTGTTCTCAATTTACTTATACTCATAACCTGCGGTGTTTACTCACAGGATTTTTCTGTTCTCGGCAGCATTGAAGGTAACCAGCTCATAGAATGGGAATCCGTAGAAGGCGCTTCAGGATACCGTGTGGAAGTACGGCGGGACGGCCATGTTTTTATAGACACTATCAGTCCTTCTGAAAAATTGTTCCTGAAACTGGCAGCAGGCACATACGAATACCGCATACATGTTCTGAGTCCATTTGAAAGCCCGGTTTCTGTTTCCGAATGGCACACTCTCCAGGTAAAACGCCATGCCGCGCCTGTTTTTAAACTCAAAGAACCCCTGGTATTCATGGAAGGAGAATCCGGAAATACGGTCCTTGAAGCGGAGCTGCTGAACCTTACAGAACAACCTTCCTTTTTTCTGGTTCAGGATGAAACCAAAATTGCGCTTAACGGAGAATTCAAAGACGAAAATATCGCACTCTCTGTTCAGCCGGGAAATCTGGGAACAGGAAGCTGGAGTCTGCGGGCTGAGTATTCCAGCGGTCTGAATTACACATTCCCCGGCGCCGTTATAATTGAGCCGAAACGCAGCCCTGAGTTTTTTTCAATTGATCAGCCGGTTATTACCGGCACAGAACCTGTCCTGCTTGAGATATCCGGTCAGAACTTTCATCCGGACATGACTGTAACTTTTACGGGGAACACCGGCAATCTGAAAACTTCCGGACTGAAAGTTATCAATGGAACAACAGCACAGGTTATAGTTTATCCGGCCGCTGCTCAGGAAGGCAGCTACAGTCTAACTCTCACAAACCCCGGAGAAGCCCAAATAAGCTCTGAAACTGTTCTGAGCATTGAACCGGAGAAAAAAACATACACTCCGCAGGACTTCAAAATACAGTTCGGCTGGTCGCCGTATTTTATTTTCAACGGGAAACAAGTTGTATTCAGTCTGATATCCGCTGAAACAGCCGTTGTTTTTCAGTCCGGGTGGGAGGGGCCTTTTCTGAGCGGTCTGGGCGCGGAGATACGTTTTTCCATGTCGCCGGGAATTGATTTTATGCTCTCCGACAGCAACTTTTTTACGCAAACGGATATTTCCCTGCTCTGGCGTCCGCTGACAAAAAAAAGCGCGGCTCCGGTTATTCTTGTGGGTGTGGGGAATTCCATTTCCGAATTAGGGGGGTATTTCAACCGGCCCAACCTGTTCCATATCCGTGCCGGCGCGGCAGTTGAACTGGTAAAGGGAAACAGCTCTTACCGGTTCGGGCTCAACGGCATGGTATTATTCACGGATAAATTTATATTTCCCATGGCAACAATAAGTATCCGGAAAAACTTCCGAATCTAGCTTGAATAATTCACCACCATTTCCCGGCTGCCGCCGCACCAGTATGCCGGACCGTAATCAACCGTCAGTTCATCTCCGGGCTGAATGGATTTTACCGCTGTAAAGACAATACGCCAGCGGCCGTCAGACACAAAATGCTCCACTTCGGTGTTTGG
Organism: Spirochaetales bacterium; assembly: GCA_002748225.1. Taxonomy (GTDB): domain Bacteria; phylum Spirochaetota; class Spirochaetia; order DSM-2461; family DSM-2461; genus UBA2779. Next base: position 3,264 of record PDRU01000093.1, read on the forward strand.
ATTTATTCCATGATTCACAAACCGCAGAGGACCGCCGGCCAGCCGGGCATCAATTTCCAGGGCTCTGCCGGGAAAACTCACTTTGGGGAATCCCCATGAATAGTCAGAGGAAAATCCGCCGTCTTTCAGAGCCCGGCCCTTCCGGGCAGGTTGAACAATGCCTGTATATTCGCCCACAAGGTTCCCGGCGGGAACGGCATTCAGGCTGAAAAGGCCGCGGCCCAGCAAACCGCCTATTGTCCGCACTTCCAGTTCCGGCAGTTTTTCCGGATTGTCCAGAAATGAAGAATAACGCAAGGCCAGCAGTTCAAATTCATCTTTATTGCGGCGGTAATAAGGGGTTCGGCGGACGTCCCTCTCCCCCAGTCTGAAAGGGACATACTTATTTGCCGAAAGATACTCAATTCCCAGAGACTGAAAAAAGGTTCTGAATCCTTCAGGAGTCATTCCGGCATTTCCAAAAAAATAGTGGCGAAGGGATTTGAACCCCTGACCGATCGGATATGAGCCGATTGCTCTACCAACTGAGCTACGCCACCAAACTGAGCGGTAATGTACCTTAATAAGGCCCCGCATGTCAACGGCAGAGCGGAAAAAGGCCTTATCAGAGAAGTTTCCGGCGGTGAGCTTCGTCCATAATGCGTTTATTCCAGTAATTGTCTGAAAGCCATGCCCTTTTGGTCTGATTATCATCAAAGCGGGCAGCCCGCAGCTGAAGCTCGTTAAACGCCTGACTGACATGACGTGTCTGAACTTCACTGTTAACTTCTTCACTGGACAAAAGAGCCCACAGAGCATACACATAGCGGAAAGGCCGGGGAAAACGCCATCCTTCACTGGAAATCATGCCGGAGAGCCTGTCAACGGCCGGAAGACCTTTGTCCTCCGCGCCGACAAAGGCGGCAAAGGCCTCTATCCATTCACCCAGAATATCCAGCGGCTGTGAAGAGTCGGCCAGCCGCCCTTCTATGGGGAAGAAACCGTCACTCCAGTCTTCCGATTCCCCCTGCACCCTGACTGTTTGTCTCTGGAGCTCCAGCGCCGGAAGAATAAAATTCCCGGCCGCTTCAATATTACCTTCCAGCCAAGCCGCTTCAGCCAGAAATGCCAGCGCTTCCCTTTGATTGCGGGCGTTCTGAAGAACAGATTTTCCCTTTTTCTTTCCTTCAGCCAGAAGACAGCGTCCGTACCAGACCTCAAACACATCCGCTTCTCTTTCCAGACCGTAAAAGTCCGCTGTGTCCTTTCCTTCAGAAGCAAGAGAAGCAGCTTCCGGGTAACGCCCCAGTTCCCAGTCAATACGCACCCTGCAGAGTGTCAGCAGCAGCCATATATCCCTGCGGCCGTGCTCATGCGCCAAAATCCGCAGTTCGTCACAATCACGCGAAGAACGGGACAAGTTACCAAATATAAACCGCCCCACAGCCTCCAGAGACGCCGCGCGGAGAACCGCCCATGCCGCGCCGATCTGAGTGCCTATCCGGCGCGCAATTTCAAAGTGTTCAAGCGCGTCCCGGACTCTCCCCGAAGCAAGCAGCGCAAGAGCCAGTTCCTGGTGAGCCAGGGTTTCTCCCTTATGATTGCCCTGTTTCTGAAAAAAGAACAAAGCCTCCTTGGCGGCGCCGGCCGCTTCATCCCACCGGAAAGCCGCATAAAAAAGCCGGGCCTGATTCAGCCGGAAACTGCCGGCAAAATCGCCCCGTTCCACCACTGGCGCAACCACCCCGTCCCTGATCAGAGCATGAATTTCTTCCGGCCCGGCAGTAAGAAGCATGTAGCGCAGCCTGGCCGCGCCCAGAACCTGCCCCAGAGTTTCCCTGTCGTCACCGTTCATTTCGGAATTCATCAGGGGTGCACTTTTCAGGATAACTCCCGCATCTCTGAGCTGTCTATTGTCCAGCAGTTTCTCCAGCAGACCATGCAAAACCGCAATACCGGACTCGGACGGCCCCCATTTTTCTATGTAGCGGAACAGCCTCAGAGCATCAACAGGCTCTCCATCCTCTAAACGCTTATACATAAAACGGCCGAAAGCCGCAGCGCTGCGTATATTTTCGGAACTGCTTAAGGAAGAAACAACCGAAGCGCCCGGCAGAAACCGGACTCTGCCGTCAGCGTCTTCCCGGATAAATCCCAGATGCATAAGGCTGTCATATCGGGCACACTCTCCAAACACAATTTCGTCTTCAGTACCCAGCCGTTCCGTTAACAGACGGCGGTTGGCAAGTCCTGAAGCGGCGTGAGCCAGAAACAGAATATTCCGGGTTTCAGTGTCCAGAGAATCAACAAGAACCCCGCTGGCATCGCCGCGGATATCCAGTTTTCTTTCGCGGGCAAGAAAGACATGGAACAGTGTGTATAAATCAGATCCGTATTCCATCAAGAGCCGTTCGGTTTTTGCCGGGGAAGGCAGGGCGCGGGTGGAGGCTTTTCCAACAAGTTCCACCCACTCCTCCTTTTCAGGTTTCCGGAAGTCAACAACATACCGGGGCATTTCAAACAGACCTTCTGCCTCCGGCGCACCAAACGGTTCAATATCCCGAATAATAATAAGCCTGAGAAACTCATTATCGTTAAACTCGGCCAAAACGGATTGCAGGCGCTCAGCTGCTTCCGCTTTCGGCTGAAATCCATCCAGAACAATATAGGCCGGCCTGTTCAGTTCTTTCCGGAATTCCAGAAAGGCTTTCAGATAAAGGGCAAATGCCTGAACAAGATCAACCAGCCCCTGGTCCCTGGAACTTCTGCATAATCCGCCCTGACTCGTTTCTTCCAGAAAACCGCGTCCTTCCTGCTCCCACCACTGTTTTTCATCTTCCTGCAGATATTCGGAAACACGGTCTGTAAAGTCTGAAGGACCGAGAAAAACAGTCCGGGTAAACGGTTCCATTGTGCCGGGGGAATCCCTGGAAAAGGTCATAATAAACGGCATGCCGCTGTCATCGGGATAACGCTCCCTGAGAGCTTCAAAGAACGTTTTCCTTTTCCCGGAACGGTGCTGCCCGCGAATAAGAAGAGTCCGCTCATGAAAGGTCTCTGTACTGCCCTTTTCCATTTTTTCAAGCGCTGTTCTGAGGGCAGCCAGACGGTTATGGCGGACCAGCAGCCTGGGAAGACGTTCTTCAAGACGCGGTCCGAGAGTTTTCAGCGCCTCTACCCGGAAAAAGCCCTGCTGCTTAACCGTTTCAAAATAAGCGCGGAAATCACTCTGTACATCCGGAGCCACCCATAAGCCGTTATCCCTGGGTATTTTCAGAATAAGGGAATTGAGAACTTCCCCCTCATCATTTCCCGCGGTAACAAGAACTGTAAAGCCCAGAAGGTTCTGATGATTCTTCTGCAGAAAACGGTACATGGCCTCAGAGGCTTCAGCCGTCTTGCGGACATTTTCCTCCAGAGAAGAAGAAAAAACATAAACCGGCGCGCCGGACGGGCGGCCGCCGTATTCCCGGCAGATTCGGGTCAGCTCCCGCTCAATTTCCTCAACAAGATAAGCGCGCAGTTTTCTTAATTGATTTTCGTGGTAAATACCGGTATAAATCAGATAGGAATGCATATCAGGTTCCTGGAGGTTTTTCTAACATGTCTTTGATCCTGCTATTTGTGAAAAATCTAATCCTCTCCATAATAACCCGGAATCAGCAATGGATCATATAGTTTTTGAAGGCAGAAAGTACAAAAAAATTGCCTTTAACATTGCAACGGGGGCTCCTTTTCATGAGATCATTAAAAAGATAAACTCTATTGGCTTCCCTGAAAACACCGTGAATGAAGAAGAAATCCGCTATGCCGTTCTGGAACTGATCAATAATTCTCTCAGAGCCCAGCGGCAGCACAAAATTAAGCAGGACATCCGGACAGAGCTGCATCTGGACGGCAGTGAACTGTCAGTCAGCATTACAGACAGAGGCGCGGGCTTTAATGTTGAAATTCTTCCATACAGCCTGGAAACACCTGTTGATGAAATAGATACCAACAGCCGCAGTTTTCAGGCGTACAGGGAAAAAAATCATTACAAACACTTTGGAATGGGACTGCTTATAGCGCGCCGCCAGTTCCCCCGGTTCAAAATTATTTTTTTAAACAGCGAAGGCACGGAAGTGCCCTACTCTCCCGGCGGAGTAGCAGGAACACGTATCGAAATGTCTAAGAGGCTGAACAATGGCTGAACAACGGACCGAATACCGCAAACTCGGTTACGCAAAAGTTTTACTGAACAATCTTCCGGGCTATTTAAGGAATTTAACCGGGGAAGGGTGTAAAGTTGTAACGTTTAGCCCTCTTCCGCAAAAACAAAATGAAACCGTTTCCATGAAAATACTTCCCGATGAAACCAGCGGTCTGGACCCTGTCAGCCTGACGGCAGAACTCTGCTGGGAACTTACTGAAGGGCCTTATTATGAATACGGTTTTCATATTGCATCTTTTGACACTCCGCCCGGCAGAGAAATATACAGAAAACTTGTTGGACTCTATGGCCGTTCTTGACGCCGGTTCAGACGGGTGCTATAGTTACAGAAGTAGTTTGTTTCTATCGGCAAGTTTTTTTATCGCCAAGATTTACGTACTGGCAAGGAGACAAAATTGGAACTGAAAGTTAGAAAAAGTGCTGATATTTACATTATTGATGTCAACGGCGAGATGGATCTTTACAACTCCTACAAACTGAAGGAGCTGGTAATGAAGATGCTGGAAAAGAAGATCCAGAAATTTATTATAAACATGGAAAACGTCGAATACATTGATTCCAGCGGTATCGGCGCTCTTATTTATATTTGTTCAACAATCAAGAAACTCAGTCTCAAGCTTCTTATTTCAAACGTGCGCGGCTCTGTTAAAAAAGTTATCGAACTGACAAAGCTCATGGGATACTTTCCCATTGGCGGCAGCGTTGTCGAGTCTGTCAAGCAGCTTCAGGACTAGCGCTTCAATACAGGAGTCCAAAAAAAATGAGTAATGTAAAAAAAATACTGCAGGACGATTCTCACCCGCTGCTGGTAAAAAACGATATGTTTTCCAAGGAATTCCCCAGTGACTTCCGGCAAATCCGTTTTTTTACCCTGATGATTGTCCAGAAAGCTCCGCCGGAAATTAAAGAAATAAACCTGCTGGAACAACAGGTCAGCGAGATTATAAAAAATGCCGTAAAACATGGAAATCATTCCGATCCGAACAAGAAAATCCGTGTCTGGTGGACCTTCACCACCGAAGAAGCCCGTCTGGTTGTTGAAGACGAAGGTGAAGGGTTCCAAAGAATTGACGAGTGGAACCAGTTTAACGTTGAACGGCAGAAATGTCTTCAGAAAGAAGATTATATTAAACTGGCCGATTACGTTTCCTACCGCACGGAAAACAGCGATGAAAATGACGGAGGAAACGCCATGTTTGCTGCTGTTGAATACTGGAACAAAGGCGTTGTTTTCAGCTCCAAAGGCAATGTTGTGGGTGTGGGAAAGAAGTTTCCCTGCAAACGCCCGGGCATAAAAATTTCCTGAGCGGCGGCAGTTCCCTGTAATTTCATAACGGCTCTTCGGCCTTTTCCACAATAAAACCGCTGATGTTTAACGCCCACTGTTCTATCTGCCAGCGGTTTTCTTCCAGCTTTAAATAAATATGGCCGTACTCCACATTACTATCGTTTTTCAGACGGACCGGAACATCCAGACGCTTACCCTGCCGCAGGGGAAGAGCGTACAGCCATTCTCCGTTCAAGGCCCCATTGCCGAGAGCGCCGCGCATGTCCGTCAATAAGGGCACCCGGACATCGGCCAGAAACATGTCCTCTTCCAGAGCGCCTTCAGAAAGAGCCGTAAACACCGAATCGCAGAAATTCAGAGCGCCGCGCCACTGAGGCTCCGGTCTGTTAAGATCGGCAAGAGGCCCCATCTCTTCCTCTTCAGGAATACGCGTAGAATAATTACCGGCTTCCATAAAATGCAGCCACTGCTCTTCCGAAACATTCTGAGCAAAAAGACCGGCCGGCAGAATAAACAGGTTCAGGAGCAGTCCCGCGCGGGCAGCTTTCCGCGGGTATCCGGCGGCAGGTCCGGCATCAGCTCCGGCAGCAGGTCCGGCGGCCGGGCGGCAATTATCAGGCATTATTAGAGCCCGCTTTCCCGCCGGCTGAAGGCTCCAGCAAATCACCCAGATCGTCCAGTGATATATCCAGGGAACTCTCTGAGGCATCTGAAGCACCGCGGGCCTTCAAAGGAAGGAATTCGTTATTATAGGCCGAAGCCAGACGGAACATATCGTCATCGGCAAGTTCCGGGGGAATACGCACTTCCAGATTATAGCTTTTCTCTCTCATTCCCCGGAGCATAATATTCACCGGGTCTCCTACCGTAACCGCGAAATGAGGACTGAATACCACCAGAAGCGCGGCCACCATAAACAAAGCCGAAAGAAACACCACTATGTTCAGCATGGACTGCTCCACCGCCGAAGGACGCAGATCAAACCACACTGCAATACTGCCGGAAGTAACAAGGGCATAATCTCCCGGCCCGAAATAATTCCTTAAATCCGCCTCGTCGTAGCGGGCATACTTTACGCGCCCGTTTTCCTTCAGAATCAGCACACCGGGAAACGACGCAGCCCAGTCTGCGGCCTGCTCCGGATGCTCTTCCAGAAACGGCACAGCTGAGACACGCCCTTCATCCAGCAGAAACTCACCGCTGCGTATATCCCATAACGAAAAGACCATACCCGCCCCCGTTGCGGTAAAAATAAGCGCCGCTGCCGCAATGGTAATAACACGGACACTGTGACGCTGAACCATGGCGGATTCGGCAAAACGGATTCTTTTAACAACTTTCAGCAGCCGCAGCAGGCGCAGAACACGGGCCATCCGTATAACCTTTACTACTTTCAGAACACCCAGAAGGCCGGCGGCAGAAGCAAATGATGTACCTGCCAGACAGGCCAGGAAAGCAGGCCCCGAAGTAAAAATCAGCAGCGGAACAGAAGCCGCAAAATCAATCCAGCCTTTTTCACGTCCCAGATACCGCCCCAGAGAACGGCGCGTAAGAGCATCCCAGAGCCGGATAAGAAACTCCAGGGTAAAAAAGACATCAAATGCGAAACCCGAAATAAGCAAAATCCGGCGGACAGCCCAGGAAGCTCCGGCCAGCACAAGCGCGTCTTCAGCAAATGTCTGAACAAGAACCAGAACAACCGCGACGGTTACCATTCCTTCCAGAAAGTTCCGAAAGCTTCCTTTCCCCTGCATATCTGCTGTTTCTGTTTTAAACTTGTTATTATCCATTCCGCTACCAACCATTTTCTGAAGCTATGCCGTGAAGTTCTACCAGTAAATCCAAATCGAAACCATAGTACTTGTAATTCTTCCGGGCAACGCTGAACCAGCTCTTGTCAGAAGATTCCGCCCCCCTGTCCACCTTCATGCCGTGCTTAAGAGTCTGACAGCGCTGGGAAAAAACAGCAGCCAGACGCGCCGTAGACTCCACATAGGGGTTTTCCTGAAAAGACAGGGAACTGTTCACTCCAGCCTTTACTATTGCTTCAGGCATGTAGTTCAGCAGCCGGGCGGCTTCTTTGACCACCTTGGCGGCAAAAGCCGGAGAAACCAGTATTCCGCCGTCTCCGGAATAGTAACGAACCACCGGACGTATCAGAATGGTGGCCTTTACCAGGTCGGTTATCTCGTTAGTGCTCACCTTCAGACGCTGAACCTTGCGCAGCTCAAAATTAATGTACTTCTGCCGCTCATAAATTTTTTCCATGTAGCGGTCGACAAGTCCGGTTCCGACACCCAGCAGAGGGCCGCCCATTTCCCGGCGGGAAGCCGGCTTTTCCGCAATGATTTTCAGAAACTCATCCATCTGTTTAACAACAGCCGCAGGCGAAGCGGTTTTATGGACAAAGTGCTGGACAAAAGAAAACTGAACATGCTTTTCCAGCACAGTCCGGCTTAAAACTTCCAGAGCGGAACTGGTTCTCAGGGAAAGATCGGCTAAAAGCAGAAACATAATGTCTTTCCAGGACTGCCCCGGAAAAAACGCCGCGGACGAGAGCGTCGGATACAAAGCCGGCGCGTTCATTTCCAGAAACTGTCTTAACTGCGTCTCCTTCTGAAGAGGTGAAAGCCCTGCCAATGCCGGATTATCCCACAATCTCTGCATAAATAATGCTGCTTTTTCCTGTTTTTTTGTCTGTTCACCGCTCATATTGTCCTGCTTTCGCATTTTTCTATTTGGCAAATTGTTATTCCATGTCATGATAACAGGTAGATGCCTTCTGTTGCACGGCTTTTTTTAAAACTTACGTCTTTTCTCTTTTCAGCAAAGGGCGGCCGGCCTCTGGCTGTACTGGCGTTTATCTCTGCCGCGCTGCTGCCGCTGCCGGCGGCCGCCGGGGAAGCATCACCCTACCTTTTTGACTTTAACCTGGGCGACAATGAGATAAATCTTCACTGGGAAGGCTACTGGAGAGTAACCTTCACCGCCGGCGGCGGGTTTGGAAAAATAACGAATCAAACAGCTTTTCCGGGACTGAGCCGCGGCACCCGCTTCTTTCAGGAACCGGATCTGACACTCACCCTCTGGCTTGACGACCGGTGGTTTCTGGAAACAACCTTTCTGGAAGATTTCAAACACAATACATACCGGGCGGGATACAGGGGCAGGGAAGGCGAATTCGTGCAGAAGGCGGTTATTGGTAATGCCGGAATAAACGCGGTACCGCGCGCCGGTGTTCCGGTTCCGTCGCCCCGTTCCAACACTCCGGGCATAACAACCCGTTTTGCTTCCGAACGCTCCGAGCACAGCCTGATGCTGCGCTATGACGCGGCCGAAGCCCGGAAGAAAACATTTCTGGGCCCCTACGAAGTAAACACACAGGACATTCCGCTGTCCCGCTTTGCGGAAGGCCGCTATTTTATTTTACCGGACACCGGCGTGTCATCTCTCCGGGTTTTTCTGGAAAGCACCAATGGAACAGTTACAGGAACCGATGAACGGGGAGATATACACAAATTCCGCGAAGCGGAACCTGCCGAATATTTTGCGGACGAAACCAACGGTCTGCTGATACTCCGGGAAGCGGCCGTAAGCCGGGTTGCGGTTTACTACACGGTGGGAGGCACCGCTGTAGGAGACAGTTCCCTGGGATTAAATTTTATTGTTCCGGCTTCAGATCCGGCAAATGGAAATTATTCTCCGGACCTTGCCGCCTGGGGAGGCGTTCCCGGCAACCTGCTTGACTTTGCATGGAGCGAGACCAATCCCTACTCCGCCGCACCCGCGCCCGAAAATACATTCGCCCATACATCCCGGATATCCCTGCCGGCCGGAGACGCGCTTCTTCTGTATAATCCCGGGCATTTTTCACCCTTTGAACGCCAGAACGTTTACAAATCATCCCTTTCCATACCGGAAGAAACATGGCGTGTCCGTACACTCATTCAGGATAAAGGCAAACTGTATCCTGCTGCATCAGAACCGCTCTACATTACAGCCGCGGACAGTACAGACAATACCATAACAATTTACGCTTCCCCCGGTTCCGCTGAATATTTAAGACGTCCGGACAACCGTTATCCCTTTGCGGTATCTTATCCTGAAATATATGGAACCGGCCGCGAACAGGCCGACGAACATATCTCATCCAAACTGGTACTGGCCATACGCTCCTCCAACCCCGGCTACAATCTGGAATCCGGGACGGCACCCGGCTCTGTAACGGTTAAAGTTAACGGCATAACCGACAATACCGTTACGGTTACAAAAAGCGGGCAGCTCCAGTTCCGCCAGACAATAAACGCCAATGACTGGATAGAAGTTATCTACCGGACGGAAAGTTTAAATTTAGACGGCGGCGATCTTTTTATCTACCAGGGAAACCAGTTCCGCTTTACCCCCGCCCTTACCTGGGAAACAGCCGAATCTGTCCGCTGGAATATCAGCGGACAGAAGTCTCTGGAAGAGTACGGACAAAGTCCCGGCAGCATTCAAATGGCTTCCACACTCAACTGGCAGAAAGAAAAACTGAAACTGGGCTGGAGAGGTGAAGGTATTCTGAGCACACCGGACACCACAGGAACATACCGGCTTTTCGGCATGGAGAAAAACGGCCTGGGACTGGTCTTTTTTCAAAACACGGCAGTGGGTTCGCCCTCATCGGCAGCCGGCATACCCCAGCCGCCCTCCGGACCTCTGACCGGTTCCCGCAGTCCGGCCGCTCAGTACAGCTACATCTCCACCGGAATACTGGGAAGTCAAATTCTTCAGAACTACCTCTGGCCGGGAGCCTCGGCCACCGGCGAAGATGCTCCGGCACTGGCCGCCAGACTTCCAGGCGATCCGGTTTACGGCGATATTATGGAGATTCGTTTCAGCCTGCTGGACGCTTCCGGCCAGCATGAGTGGACCTCCGGCGATTTTCTCTCTGATACGCAGGGCCCCATAAACCTTTCCGCGTACTCCTCCATGGAGCTGCCCCTGAAATTCCTGGACGACCACGGCTCCCATTCCCTGGGAAGCGCCCCTCCCCGCGTTATCATCCAGGCCGGGGAAATAGGTGAATCTGAAGATTTTCATCAGGACGGTACGGTTAACAGCCCTGACCCGGGTGCCCTGGCACAATGGGATGGGGATATTTCAGCCGATATTGCAGCCGGCATAGCCGCGGCCTGGAACAATCCCGGCACATGGCAAACCCTTACACTGAACTTCACTCCGGCCCAGAAGGCCAGACTCACCAGCGTCCGTTCCTTCCGCGTTATTATGGAAAACGATACAGGCTCTGATATGTCCGGGCGTGTTATTCTGGGCGCCCCCCGTCTGGCCGGCAGCCCCTTCCGCACGGAAATACGTCAGCCAGACAACAGTCCGGCACCCGGAGAAGATATTACAGGCGAAGAAATCCCGGAAACAGGGCTGGCCGCGGCCTTCCCGGAAACATCCGAACTTTTCCACAGCGGCGGCAGCGGCAACAAGGCCCTGCGCATCCGCTGGGGCAGCGACGTAAGCGGCGGCGCCGGAATTTCACCGCTCAACCGCTGGGAGGCGGTATCCTGGTTTGAAGGCGTACCGCTCGACGCCTACCGCACAATGGTGTTCTACGTTAAAGCCTCGGCCTCTCAGGCAGGGCATCCCCTAACAGCCCGAATTACAGACTCCGACAACCGGGGTATTACCGTCAACTGGAGCCCCGCGGATACCGCCTGGGACCGTATTACCATTGATATCAGCAGTCAAAGCGCCCAGTCGGCAAACGGCGCCGCCGTACATTCGGTGAGCATAAACAGTCTTACGGAAAAACTGAGCCGTTTCCTGCTGAGCGGTACAGACGCGTCCGGCAGTTCCAACGGTGTGCAGTCCGGCACCGTCTATCTGGATGAAATTCATTTCCGGGATCCGGCCTATTCCATTGCCGGAGCAATGGAAGTAAACGCGCGCTGGGAATACCCGCAGGAAGTTCTCCGGCAGGGCAATTTCCCTGTTCTGGGAAACATTACCCTGGAAGGACACAGCGGTGTTTCAGGAGGCAGGATTCTCTCCGGACTTAACCGTTCCAGCACGGCCGTCACCGGAGACTTTACAGCCGGGGCAGATGTTCTGGGGGCCCGGCTGGGCACACGGTGGCAGGTCAGCCATGAAAAAGCTGAAACAGCCTGGTCGGGAAGCCACACACTGAGAATTCCGGCTAAGTCTTTTCCCTTCTGGGCGGAAGACGCCTACTCCCAGAATGTATCCGGCAGCGCTGCTACTTTTTCCCGGCGCAGCACATTAAACCTTTCCCTTGCTCCGGGGAATATCCGTTTCGATGCCAAGTCTCTGCACGACGGCACAGCTCTGGTGCAGAAATGGGAAGGCCGAACCTCGTGGCAGGGCCCCTGGTGGCAGGCCGGTCTGAATGCGGTCTACACCCTGGAAACCCGCGATGATCCGCCTGAAAAAACCGACTACTTCTCCGGGTGGATTCTCCGCTACGCCTATGTGGCGCCTTCCAGGGCAGCGGTTTACAGCCACAGCGCCGCGCACAGCATGAATATTCTGGGAAAATGGGGACCGGTATCCCTGCTCTGGAAACCGCAGCTGAACATGGCAAGGCAGCGTTACCCCTCGTGGAACCAGGAAAACCGCTGGCAGGGCACACTTTCGATTCCCGTTAATATGGACGGCTGGAAATTAAACGCGCAGTACTACCGCGGCATGCGGCAGTTACTGGAAATACCCTCCGGCAGCAGCGGAAGTTTTCTGGACTCCTGGAGCATGTTTCATAACAACCTGGGCCGGCAGCTGCCCTTCTTTTCCTACATGCCCTTCCGGGAGCTGATGGGCGCTTCAGACGCCGCAACCTTCAGCCGGCTGACCGATGGACAGGATCAGACTGATTACACAGCCCGGTTTTCTCTGGAAGCGTCCCGCAGCAGCAGTACCCCTCTTATACAGCTTCTGCTGCCTTCTTCAGCCCGGTTTTCCATGGAACGCAGCTACCAGCGTAAAAACAGTACTGTCGGCTGGCAAAATACCTGGCGCGGCTCCCTTGTATTCAGCTCCGCCAATCTCTTCGGCCGATTTGGGTATTACTCCTTTATTCCTTGGTACAACAACGACCAGTTCGACTCTCTGCTGCAAATCACCCTGAAAGATTTAAACAGCCCGAATGCCCCTGCACTGAACAAAATAACAGCCCAGACCAACTGGATATTTACGGGGAACCGCAGCAGCCGGATGTTTTTTGACTACCGCCTGGAGTGGGACTGGAGTTCCGAAAAAAGAAACACCCTCCAGGAAGGCCGCCTGGAATACCAGTGGCGTTCAGAGAGCAGGGACAAACTGCATCTGCCTCTTATCAAAAGAGTTATTCTGCGTCAGCATTATCTGGCACACGCCGAACGGTTCAGCATACAGGGCAGCCACCCATGGAAAGATGCGCCTGAATCCTCAAAAAGCAATACAGGGGCCTGGAAGCCGAAATACGGTTTTAAGGCTGCGCGGCCTCGTGCAGTGCAGCCACGTGAAACCCGGCCTTGTGCGGCGCGGCCCCATGCATCCCGGCCCGTACGGCGCGGCCTTGTGCGGCGCGGCCTTGTGAAACTCGGCCCGTACGGCGCGGCCTTTTGCAATGCAACCCCGTGCGGCGGAATGAGCCCCCCCTGCCCGAATAAAAGCGCCGCCGGCACTCAGCACCCCGCCCTCACTCAGCACCCCGCCGGCACTCAGGCCACCTTCAGCCCCGCCAGCTGAACGCGCCCCTTCCCCCATAAAACCCGCCCTTACGCAATCAGCAGGTGCTCTTACATGCGCCCCGCCCTCACTCAGCACCCCGCCGTTGCCCAGCGCCCCGCCGGCACTCAGGCCGCCTTCAGCCCCGCCCCCCCATCTCCAGTTAGGCACGCCTATTCCACAAACCTCCAAACATGCTACTATGGCAAAAAAATCAAGAGGGAAAAATGAACATATCATCCACGCTTATACAGCAATTCCAATTTTAACAACCAGACCCTGCGCACACATAACTTTTACTTTTCCAACGAAACAAAACGCGGTGAAATAACTTCACAGAAATCCAGCGGCCGCTGCTGGATATTCGCGGCCCTCAACGCCGCCCGTGTCAAAACCATGGAACAGCTGAATCTGGAAACATTTGAGTTCTCTCAAAATCATACACTCTTCTGGGACAAGCTGGAAAAGTCCAACTATTTTCTGGAAAGCATACTGGAAACC
>PDRU01000092.1 GCA_002748225.1 Spirochaetales bacterium
GTGGGAGAAGTTCCCGTGGGCGATACCAAACTCAGGGTGGCTGTGGCCCATGGTATGGCCAATGTTACTACCCTGATGGAAGAAGTGCGTACAGCGAGGGATGAAGGCAGGGAGCCGCCCTACCATTTCATTGAAGTGATGGCCTGTAAAGGCGGCTGCATAGGCGGCGGCGGACAGCCCTATCATACAGATGAGGAAGTACGGCGCAAGCGGGTAGCCGGTATTTACACCGATGACGAGAAAAGTACGGTGCGCTGTTCGCATCAGAATCCCGAGATAATTCAGATATACAAAGACTATCTGGGAGAACCGCTCTCTCACAAGAGTCATGCGCTTCTGCATACCGAATATCAGAGCCGTCCTCTGTACCAGAAGTAGCAGTGTTCCGGGCTCCGGGAAAATCCGGGGCCCGGTTCTTGTGTGCTTCTTTGTTTTTGGCTGCCGCGGCCGGTTCAGCCGGTATTAAAGGGTTGATTAATTTAACAATAGGAATTATTATTAGTTATTAATATTCAATTATTCCTATAAATTAAATTGATATGATTTACATCAGTGCGCGGCGCTGAATGCAGTAAAAAAGGAGATTATCAGGCCTATGGCACTAATAAAAAAAATGACTGACGCTTTAAACAGGCAGTTTAATGAAGAACTGAATTCGGCTTACATTTACAATTCAATGGCGGCTGATTTATATTCAAAGAGTCTTGGCGGATTCGGCGCCTGGATGACTTCTCAGGCAGCAGAAGAAAGACTGCATGCCGAAAAGATACACAGATATATGGACAGTCACGGTGAACGGGTCTATTACGCGGCCATACCCGAACCGCAGGCGGAATGGAAAACTCCCCTGGCTGTTTTCCAGGCTGCTCTGGAGCATGAAAAGTTCATTTCTAAATGTATTCATGATCTTGTTTTTCTGGCCCGCTCGGAAAATGATTTGGCAACGGAGTCTTTTCTTTCCTGGTATGTTACAGAACAGGTTGAAGAAGAGTCTACAGCGCAGTCGATCATTGATAAACTGAACATGATAGGTGATAACAAATATGGTCTCTATCAACTGGATAAGGAACTCTCAACCCGGCAGGTGGATGCTTAAATCCCGACCCGGTAAGGGGAAATATGGAGGTAATGAATGAAAAAATACGTTTGTGATGTTTGCGGCTACATTTACGATCCGGAAGAAGGCGATGAAGACAACGGAATTGCTGCTGGAACCGCTTTTGAAAATCTGCCTGAGGACTGGGTATGTCCGTTGTGCGGAGCCGAAAAGTCTGATTTCTCGGAAATGGATGACTGATTTTCCGCTTCTCTGATTGCAGCCAACCCCCCAATGGGGATGGACAAAGGGGCGCTTTCCTTATGGAACGTGCCCCTTTCTTATTATGGGCGGATATTATGAGCGGAGGGTCTGCTGGATAAGCCATCTGTCCATTAGAACCAGAGCCGTCATTGCTTCGACAACAGGAACAATGCGCGGGCAGATAACCGGATCGTGACGGCCCTCTGTTACAATGCGGACAGTTTCTCCGTTCATGTTCCGTGTTGTCTGCGGCCTGCTGATGGAACTGGTTGGTTTGACCGCCAGTCTGAATTCCACATTCTGGCCCGTACTGATGCCTCCGAGGATGCCGCCGGCGCTGTTGGATTGAAATCCGTTTGAATCCATTGGGTCGTTATGCTCGCTGCCTGTCATTTCGGCAGCCGCAAATCCTGCGCCGAATTCAATTCCGCGGACGGCGCCAATGGAAAGAATACCCTTTCCCAGTTCCGCTTCCAGCTTGTCAAAAACCGGATCGCCGAGGCCGGAAGGCAGGCCTGTTACGCGGCAGGCCACAATACCTCCGGCACTGTCGCCCTGCTCTCTCAGCTGCTCTACTCTTGCCTCCATTTTTTTCGCGGCCTCCGGATCGCAGGCCCTGAGCGGATTTGATTCAATGCAGTGCTCATTGAATGTTTCGCAGCTTATTCCGGCCGCGGCGGCTGTCCAGGCCAGTATTTTTACTCCTCTCTGCTCCAGCCATTTCCGGGCCGCAGCTCCGGCGGCTACCCGGGCCGCGGTTTCCCGCCCGGAGGCTCTTCCGCTTCCCCGCCAGTCTCTGAATCCGTATTTTTCCTGGTAGGTATAATCGGCATGTCCCGGACGGAATTTGTCAAGAATGGTGTTGTAATCTTCAGAGCGTGTATTGGTGTTCATCAGAAGCATGGCAATAGGCGTTCCGGTTGTCCGGCCTTCAAAAATACCGGAGAGAAAACTTATTCTGTCCGCTTCCTCCCGGGGCGTGGATACGGCGGACTGTCCCGGTTTGCGCCTGTTCAGCTGAACCTGCACATCGGCCTCTGAAAGCTCCATACCCGGAGGAAAACCGTCCACAACAACACCGACGCCTTTTCCGTGGGACTCTCCGAAAGTACTGACGCGGAGAATATGACCAAATACATTACCAGACATTGTTTTTCTCCAGTTTTGCCAGCAGACGCCTGGCATTTACAGATAGTTCACTTTCGTCCACATCATGAACAATGCGGGCAAAATCAGTGTACAGAGCATGGCGTTTCATATAAATGGCCTGCCAGGCTTCTTCCGGATTCTCTTCTGGAAGAAAGGGCGGTCTGCCGCCTGCCATAATTCTCTTGAAAAGCAGCCGGGAGGGAGCCCGCAGGTAAACATTCACGCCGCGGTCTGACAGCCAGGCCATTGCTCCCGCGTTTTCTATGGTACCGCCTCCCAGAGCCAGTACAACTCCCTCTGGAGCATACCGGGGCAGGTGCCATGTAACAAAGCTGCGCGCGGCTTCTTCTTCCAGCCGTTGAAATTCATGCGGCCCGAGGTTTTTCCATACAGCACGGGGAGAGTTCCATTTGCCGGAGGTCTCTTCAACGGTCAGATCGTCAAGATCAAAAAAGGAGTACCCCATATCCTGTGCAAGCAGGCGGCCGAGAGATGTTTTACCGCAGTGTTTCAGTCCGCCCAGCAGGATGAAGTTCATAAGGTTCATAGTAGGCTGTATCGCGCCTGAA
>PDRU01000019.1 GCA_002748225.1 Spirochaetales bacterium
CAATAGTGTGTACAAAGGCTTCAGTGAGGACAGGCGGCTTCGGGAACTGAATGAGGCAAGGCAGAAAAGACTGAAGGACGAAGCTACCCGGCTGGGCTCCGCCCTGAGGAAAAGCAAGCTGGAAGACGCCGCAAACTTTAAAAAGCTGGGAGTGGCCCCGGATATAATCAGCAAGGCTACAGGACTCTCCCTTGAGGAAATAGAAAAACTGTAGTTACGAACTGCCTGCGGTAAAAAGCTGCCGCAAATGATGAAGCGGTTTCTTAAATCTGCGGCCCTCCGGGACTGATACTACTCCTATATAAAAACCACATAAAACCACGTGCAATGAAAAAGTGCGGCCATTAGCGGCCCGCCTGTCAGCGCCGCTCACAGTTCAGCCGGGCCACTTTCATTTCTTCCGCGTTCAGTCTTTCTTTGCAGCTTCTCCCAGATTCCGGGCATTCCGGCATTTAGGGAAACCGGTACAGGCCAGAAAAGGCCCCCTCTTGCTCAAGCGCACAATCATGGGGCTGCCGCATTTTTCACACTTGGCCCCTTCGGCTTTGGGAAGGGAAATAACCTTCCCGTCCCGCACGGGAAGCTCCCGCCGGCAATCAGCATTGGGACATACCATAACCGGGCCGCGCTTTTTGGCTTTAACTTCCATGGGCGTTCCGCATTCATCGCAGTCCATGGAAATATCCGGAAGAAAAACCGGTTTTCCGTCAGCGCCCAGATTAGCCGTCGTGGTACAGTCCGGATACCCGCTGCAGGCATAAAACTTACCGTACCGGCTGGATTTAAGCACCATCAGTTTTCCGCAGGAAGGACAGTTAACCGGTTCTCCGTCTGTTTCGCCGTCATCGGTTCCTTCACCGGGCAGACTCATCAACCCCTTGCAGTCCGGATAATTGGAACAGCCGAGAAAAGCGCCGGCCTTCGAATATCGGAGCACCAGACCTTCCCCGCAGAGGGGACAGCGTTCAGGGCCCTCCCACTTGCGGCCCTTAAGCGGCTCCGCCTTTTCAATGGCTTCTTCAACCCGGCGGGCAAATCCGGTATAAAAATCGTCTACCAGCTTATGCCAGTCCACAAGACCCTCTTCCACCGCGTCCAGACTGCTTTCCATTCCGGCAGTAAACTTATAGTTCATAATTTCCTGGAATTCCCGAAGCAGAATATCGCTGACCGCCATGCCCAGCTCACTGGCATGAAAAGCCCTTTTTTCCAGACGCACATAGCCCCGGTCCCGTATGGTCTGAATAATGGAGGCATAGGTGGACGGCCGTCCTATTCCCTCTTTTTCCAAAGCACGGACCAGGCTGGCCTCCGTAAACCGGGGCGGAGGGTTGGTAAATTTCTGCTCGGCAGTCAGTTCATCAAGATTGAGTTTTTCGCCGCCCTTAAGCGCCGGAAGATCCTGGAAAGAATCTTTCGTTTTCTTTGTTTCAGGTACAAGTACGGTAAATCCGTCAAACAGGGTTACCCGGCCTTTAGCTTCAAACAAACCCTCAGCGGCCGCAACGGAAACTGTTGTTACCGCGTAACGGGCATCTTTCATCTGGGACGCAACCGTACGCCGCCATATCAGCTGATAGAGGCGGAACTGTTCATCTGTCAGATAGGGACGCACCGAATCGGGAGTCCGCCACACCGAAGTGGGCCGGATAGCTTCGTGGGCGTCCTGGGCCTTAACCCCGGAAGCCTGCCTGCGGCCGTAGGAGCGCTCAGTATCCGGCAGATAATCGGGATAGTTCTGACCTATCCATTCACGGATTTCCCCCATGGCCTCGGGATCCAGCCGGGTGGAATCGGTTCTCATATAGGTAATAAGACCCGCGGCTCCGTCTTCCAGCTCAATACCTTCGTAGAGTTTCTGGGCTATCTGCATGGTTTTCCGGGTACCGTAACGCAGCTGACCGGAGGCCGCCTGCTGAAGCGTACTGGTAATAAAGGGAGCCTGAGGCTTGCTGGAAGTGTCCCGGCTTGTAACATCGGCAACTGTGTAGGAAGCTTTTTTCAGTGCCGATTCCACTTCCCGTGCTTTATCTTCACCGGAACTGTACATGCCGCCAAGGGCAAATTTTTCCCCTTTCCAGCTGACCAGTGAGGCCTGAAACGGCAGCGGATCGGCATCCGCCGCGTGGAGAGCGGCATCAATTTTCCAGAATTCCTGCGGAACAAAGGCGGCTATTTCGCGTTCTTTTTCCACAACCATACGCAGGGCAACCGACTGCACCCGGCCCGCCGAAAGGTTTTTCGCCACTTTTTTCCAGAGAAAGGGCGACAGGCTGAATCCCACAATACGATCCAGAACCCGACGGCCCTTCTGGGCGCCCACCAGATTCATGTCAATATCCCGGGGATTTTCCAGTGCCTCCAGCACGGCTTTTTTAGTAACAGCCTGATAGGTAACCCTGCGGGCTTTCTCATCGCTCAGTTCCAGAGCTTCTTTCAAATGCCAGGCAATAGCTTCCCCTTCCCGGTCAGGGTCGGGAGCCAGAAACACCTCAGAGGCCTTATCCGCTGCTGTTTTGAGTTCATCCACTGTTTTCTTTTTTCCGGGAATAATAACATAGCGGGGTTCGTAGTTGTTCTCCAGATCCACTCCGAAGGCTTTATTACCCCGGCCTTTGGATTCCAGATCGCGTATATGTCCCACAGAGGCTTTCACCGACCAGCCCCTGCCCAGCATCTTTTTAATGGTTTTTGCCTTTGCCGGACTTTCAACAATAATCAGTTTACTGCCGCTTTTAGAAGACGCGGCGCTTGCCCTGGTTTTAGCTGCCATACTTAATCTCCTTCCATAACGCCGTGCCCGGCGGCATGCAGTACCGGAGGGCGTCTGAGGCTCTTTATACAGAAAAGCGCTGTTTAATCAAGAGTCCCATGTGTTTTTTTGCAATTTATCCAATTCTCCGAATCTTCCCGAGATCCGTGCTTCCGGCTAGACTGTGGCTCATGGAAAA
>PDRU01000064.1 GCA_002748225.1 Spirochaetales bacterium
CATGAAAGCACGCGGTCCTATAACGTCCGCTTTCGGGTCAACAAAGACATCAACAGTGGGAGCAAAATTCATGTTAATTCCCACAGCAGCCAGTTCTTCGCCCAGAAAACGTCCCGTTTCCCAGGCGTCGTGCGGGAGATCCCCGGCACCAAGAGACATGTTCCCCGCTGTCTGGGAACTCTCTCCCCGTACATGGCGGACCCAGCCGCCTTCCTGATCTGTGGCAATGAGCAGAGGAATGGAAAACGGCCCTTCCAGGGCTTTTTTCTGATAAGCCCCTACTGCCGATGCCAGTGTGGCCAGTGTGTTGGAGTTTCTGCCGAAAATTTTAACGGAGCCCAGTCCTTCCTGTTCTATCCAGCGCAGAATGTCCGGAGACGCCTGTTCTCCGGAGTAGCCGAACATCAGAACCTGACCCAGTGCCTGCCTGTCAGTCATGGCCGATTCTATCCGTGCTGCCAGCTGCCCGGGCGGCAGCGGATTGCTGAAATCAGGCAGAGGCCCGGCCTTCAGTCCGTTAAGCCCCGCAGTCCAGAGAACAGAGCAGAAAACAAGAACGGCGGGCAGCCCTCTCCACGCGCAGGTTTTCAATGTTATTTAATTTCCCCGTAGGCTTCGCCTTTAATGTCGTCAATATGCGCTGCCGCCATATGGGCCGCTATGGCCCCTTCACCGCATGCCACAACAACCTGACGGAAGGGCGTTGAGCGTACATCTCCGGCAATGAAAAGTCCTTTTTGGGAACTTTCCATATTCTGTCCGGTTATCAGGTAGCCGGCTTCGTCTTTTTCCAGTTCAGGCACCAGATCTGTCTGGGGAACAGAGCCGATAAAAATAAAGACCGCGTCCATTTCTTCCGTGTAGGTTTCACCGGTATCCGTGCGTTTGAAAGTTACCTGGGTTACTTTCTCGTTACCTTCTACAGATTCCAGAACATGGTTCAGACGCACATCAATATGGGCGTTTTTCAAGACACGGTCTGCCAGTGTTTTCTGCGCGCGGAAGCGGTCACGGCGGTGAATCATAACGACATTATCGGTAAGGTTTGCCAGGTAGGAGGCTTCATCGCAGGCGGCATCACCGCCTCCCACAACAAGGATCTTTTTGTTTTTAAAGAAGGGGCCGTCACAGGTGGCGCAGTAGGACACGCCCCGTCCGGCCAGTTCTTCTTCACCGGGGACACCTAAATGTTTGTGCTTGGCTCCTGTTGCCAGAAGTACTGTCCATGATGTTACCGGACCGTCGCTGGTTTCTATTGTGAATACATTACCGTCTTTGCTTATGGACTTTGCTGTGGCCGATTTGAACTGGGCGCCGAACTGTTCGCTCTGCTGCCGCATTTTTTCACTGAATTCAAATCCGTTTACCGGTTCGGGAAAACCGGGATAGTTTTCCATATCGCTGATCAGCAGTACGGCTCCGCCGGGGGCCATTTCTTCAATAACAAGTGTTCTCAGGTTGGCGCGCGCTCCGTACTGGGCTGCTGTCAGGCCTGCCGGTCCTGCTCCAATAATAACAAGATCCCATTGGGGGGTGTCGGTGTTCATTTTTTAATCTCCATCTGGATTGTCTGTTGTATTTCCTCCTAAAATAATATTAATTCCGCACTGAAGCAATCCTTTTGCCTGTGTCTGATATAATGAGTCTCCGGGAGGTGCTGTGTTGTATAAGGGTTTGAAAGGTATGGCGCTGTCCCTGCTGCTGGTTTTTATGCTGAATACCGTAATGCCTTTCGGCAGGCGGCTGGGCGCCGCAGACATTCCCGCATCGGAATCAGGGCCGCGTTATAGGCCTGATCCGGGTATCGCGGCACTGGCATCTCTGCCGGAGCCTCTGAGTGTTGACAATATGCTGCTGGCGGCGTTTATTGCTTCCGGCGTTCCCGGAGAACAGTGCGCGCCTTTAGTGAAAAAAGTGCATAAACTGCTGGAATCGGCGCCGAAAAAATCAAAAGACCCCGAAAAGCTCTCTGAAGAGCTGCTGGTCTGGATGCACGAAAATCTGCTGAAAAATTACAGCCTTCACCAGACCCGGCTGGATGTCCTGCTGGAAAAAGGCGGGTACAACTGTGTTTCTTC
This sequence comes from Spirochaetales bacterium, assembly GCA_002748225.1. Lineage (GTDB taxonomy): Bacteria > Spirochaetota > Spirochaetia > DSM-2461 > DSM-2461 > UBA2779. Next base: position 2,079 of record PDRU01000064.1, read on the forward strand.
GGCTGTTATGTACAGTATTCTGCTTAAAAGCCGCAATATCCCTGTATATGGTGTTCAGACATTCGATCACGCTTTCTGCCGTGTTCCTCTTGAGTCGCGCGGCGACGGCGGAGTGGATGTGGAAACCACCACCCATTTTGGCTTTGATCCGGGGCGGCGTAAGAAGGCTGCAGATGCATTTACCGGGCGTACAGGATTTGCCTATACCGCTCCCGGCAATTACCGGGAACGGCAGAAACTCGGCGACAAAGAGCTAGTTTCACTTATTTATCAGAACCGGCTGGCCTCTTTGCAGCGGCAGAGAAACTGGCTCAAGGCAGTGGAACTGGCCCGGGACCGCTGGGCCCTGTCGGGCACCGAGGCTTCCAGAAATGATTTCCGGGAGTCTCTGCATAATTACGCCGCGGCCATGAACAAAAGTTCCCGCCGTATTGAAGCTTTGCGTTTTCTGAACGCGGCTCATGGAGAATTGGGAAAGGACCACGGGCTGGAAGAAACAGCTTCCGCTCTGCTGGGAAATGAAATTACAGCTTTAACCCGGCAGCGGAAATTCAATGAAGCCATGGCCCTTCTTGAAAATAAGGAATTGTGCGCTCTGGTTCCCCGAAAATTTGTGGAAGAACGTTACCGTGAGTTTCAGATTGATAAAGTGGAACATCAGGTTGCCTCAGCTCCTTTTGAGGAGGCCCTGACAATTCTGGATTCTGCCCGGAGCCGTCAGCTTATCGATCTGAAGCGCTGGCATGAACTGTCCATGTTTATCTGGACGAAGGAAGCCAAACGTGTTTCGGGCGGCGGAAAGTGGATGGCCGGAGTGGAATTACTGAAAAGAGAAAGATGAAGCCCGCCGTATAGTTAACGAGGCCCTCCGGAACTTCCCTGACAGCCGGGTGCTGCTGAACGACCGGAAGCTGCTGAACGACCGGAAGCTGCTGGACAAATAGGGCGCTTTACTTCTAACGGATAATTTAATATATTTATTTTAATATATAGAAAAGGTGAAATTTGCTGTGGAAAAATTTGCTGTGGGGAAAGAGAAAGTGGAAAAAGAGGCTTTTGGAAAAGAAAAAGTGGTGCTGTTTGCGTTTAACGGCGACCCCATGTGTTTTATTCATGTACTGATCAACGCCCAGGACTTTGTTAAAAACGGTTTTGAAACAACGGTTGTTATAGA
>PDRU01000065.1 GCA_002748225.1 Spirochaetales bacterium
CCCCATAATCTGTATTGCTTTTACCGGCGACCGGACTTGAACCGGTACGACCACCAGGGTCAGCAGATTTTAAGTCTGCTGTGTCTACCTATTCCACCACGCCGGCGTATTAAGGCATCGTAACGGCCTTTGAGGGTTGGGTCAACTCATAAATATCTGATAGAATAAGCCCCTGGAAGGAAACTGTCCAAAGTTTCCCCTTACTGATAATCAAAACGACCCAAGGAGAAAGATATGAGTCGAAAAGTTCTTGATCACATTAAACCCGGAGTGGTTTATGGCGAAGACCTGAACACCTTGTTTGAAATTTGCAAAAGCGAAGGTTTTGCCATGCCGGCCGTTAACTGTGTAAACACTGAATCGGTCAACGGCGTTCTGGAAGCTGCTGTAAAGGCGAAGTCGCCTGTAATGATTCAGTTTTCCAACGGCGGATCCACATTTTTTGCCGGTAAAGGGCTGAAACCCGCCGAAGGCCGCCCTGATGTCCTGGGTGCAGTTTCCGGTGCCTATCATGTCCACAGAATGGCTGAAGCCTACGGTGTTCCGGTGGTGCTGCATACCGACCACTGCGCCAAAAAGCTGCTTCCCTGGCTGGACGGACTTCTGGATGCGGGTGAAGAACATTTCAAGGCCACAGGCAAACCGCTTTTCAGCTCCCACATGATTGACCTTTCAGAAGAGCCGCTGGAAGAAAATATTGAAATAACTTCCAAATATTTAAAACGCACCAGCAGCATGAAGATGTTTCTGGAAATGGAACTGGGAATTACCGGCGGTGAAGAAGACGGTGTTGACAACAGCGACAGAGACCAGGCCGATCTCTACTCCAAGCCGGAAGAAATTGACTATGTCTACACAGAGCTGAAAAAGATCAGTCCTTATTTTACAGTGGCAGCCGCTTTTGGTAATGTTCACGGCGTATACAAACCCGGAAACGTTAAACTGACTCCGAAAATTCTTGATGCCGGCCAGAAATATATCCGTGAGAAACACGGTCTTTCGGAAGTTCATCCGGTTACTTATGTGTTCCACGGCGGCTCCGGTTCTTCCAGAGACGAAATTCGTGAAGCCATCAGTTACGGTGTGGTTAAGATGAATATTGATACAGACACCCAATGGGCCACCTGGAAAGGTGTTCTGGAGTATTACAAAACCAATGAAGCCTACCTCCAGACACAGCTGGGCAATCCAAAAGGACCGGACGCTCCCAACAAGAAATTCTACGACCCCCGCGCATGGCTGCGCAAGGGACAGGAATCTCTGGTAGAACGTGTTATGGAAGCTTTTGAAAACCTTAACTGTCTGAACAGAAATTAAAATTAATTTTGCTCCGGCATTCACATTCGGCATTAACAGCTGTAACAGAGTGAAGCCGGAGCTGTTCTCTGCCTATGTCTGAAAAAGTTCTCTCCCGCTTTCATTTACCCTTTCCTCTTTTTGACTCCCATTTTCATGCCCTGCACACAGCCGAAAGGCATGAATGTGCGCCGGTTTTGCTGCAGAAGGCTTTTGAACAGAATTTAGAGGGAGCCATGGAAGTGGCTATTGATGAACATCGTTTTCAGGAGCGCCTTCAGACAGCCGCTCAATACAGCCGGCTCCGCCTTTCAGCGGGCATTCACCCTTCCTCCACCCACCCGGACAGAGGGAACTGGAATGAACGGTTTGCCCTTATTAAAGAGCAAAGCACTCATCCGCTTGTTAAGGCAGTTGGTGAAACAGGTCTTGATTTCTACAGGGAGCATTCTCCGCGCGAGGCGCAGATTCAGGCCTTTGCCGACCACCTGGAACTGGCCGCGGCATCCAATCTTCCCATTATAATTCACTGCCGGAATGCCGCGGAAGAGGTGCTGGAGAGCATTAAAAACTCAAACTGCCGTCATGGCATTTTCCACTGTTTTTCTGAAGGACCGGAAGTGGCGGAAAAAGCCCTGGAACTGGGATTCCACATATCTTTTGCCGGAAATATTACCTACAAGAATACGGAACAGCTTGCCCGGGCGGCCAGGATAATTCCACAAGAGAGAATTCTGGTTGAAACAGATGCCCCGTATCTGGCCCCCCAGCCGGTACGCGGAAGGCCGAATCATCCAGGATACATCGGCTACACCCTGGAAGCACTGGCAAAAATTCGGAATGAAGAACCGGCACAGCTGGCTGAGATAACCCTGGCAAATACCCGGAAGCTGTTTTCCTGAAAACTTTCCTACATGCGCAGAGGTAAAGAAATTGTTACCTCTGTACCCGTGCCCTCCGTACTGGCTATGCTGACGCTGCCTTCATGAGCTTCAACAATGGTTTTAACTATATGCATACCCAAACCGGTACCGCCGCCTTCCGCGCTGGAGTAAAACGGCTCAAAGACATGGTTCAGTTCCTCTTCACTGATACCTCTGCCGGTATCCTTAACCACGATCAGCAGCCGGTCCGCATTTTCCACTGCACTTACAGTGACCGAGTCACCTTTTTTACATGCCTTACGCGCATTATCCACCAGGTTAATGAGCACACGGAGCATACGCTCGGCATCCAGCATAATAACGCCGGTGTAGCAGGGGCGGGAATAATCAAGCCATTCGCTTATTAAACCTGTCAGACGGTGGGTTTCCCTGCGGATCTGTGCCGTGTACTTTTTTAAATCCGCCTGAGTCTCATCCAGTTTGTAATCCAGCATATCAGCGTATCCCTTAATGACAGACAGAGGATTTCGCAAGTCGTGAATAATCATGGAAGAAAAGCGGCCTAAACTGGAAAGCCTCTCCTGGCGGATAAGCCGCTTATGCGCATTACGGAGTTCTTCGTTGGTATTCTCCAGTTCAAGGTTTCTCTGCCGAAGCTCACTGACAAAACTGTTGTTACTGTTTCGGACAAGCCGGGAAATACCCTTCATTAAAGCCAGAGCGACACCTCCGCGCACTTTCAGCAGTTCTTTAAAGGCTTCTGCCTCAATGGCATATCCTGCAACAGGAGGCCCTGTAACAATGGTGGCACTGCGGGGAAGCTGATCAACAACACTCATTTCGCCCACAAGACAGGGAGCTTCCTGAACAGCCAGAAGGTCGGCGTCTTTCGTTTCATAATCCACCCATATTCCAACACTTCCGGCAGTCAGAGCAAAAAGATTTTCCGCATGGTAGCCCTGATGGGCTATAATGCTGTTCTGCGCGTAATGAGTTGGATGACATATCCCGGCAAGGGCTGATAAATCATCCTCTGACAATTCAGAAAAAACCGGTATTTTCCGTAGAGCGTCAATTGTCCCGGCCATAGTAACCACCTAAAAGAAAAGGCTGTTCCCAATGGAACAGCCTTGGAATATACACCCATGAGGTTTCCGTACAGGAAACCGGATAATTCTACCAGGCGTCCATCATGTCGTCACCGTCACGGCTCTCTTCAGCAAAGAGGTCTGTAACGGCACGAATATCATCAAAGTAGATATAGTAGCGTCCAAAGGTTTCATCAATGTTGCACTTAACATTAAATCCGTCAATGGAAATTCCCATGCGGTCATTGTAATGGTAGTTACGCTGAACAATATGGGGAGGAATGGTTACTGTTACCCTTTTCCAGCCGGAAAAATTCAGTTTACCCATGGGAATAACAGCATCGTTTCCAAAATGGTCCGAAATAAGAAGCTCCAGCTCATGGTTGGTATTCCGGCCGGCTACCCAGACAGAAATGGTTTTTGTAATTCCCTCAATGGGAAGAGGCCGGATCGGTTTAAGTGTAAAATCAGTTACACCTCTGCGGAAAAACGAAACTTTCGCACCCACAACATTTTCATCCGGTTCACCAATGCCGAATTCTTCTTCATCTTCAATGGGTTCCTTTTCAGCAGGATCGCCCGGCAATGCCCGCACTTCAATAACACCATTATCAAGAGCAAAGATACCATACCAGAAACCGGCATCTTCCATTTTGCTCACGGATATTTCCTTGAGTTTCTGCTGAGCAGTTATTGCACCGGTAGCCGAAGGGTCTCTTTCTTCATCCTGGGCCCAGAGTCCGCAGGCAACAGCCAAAAGAACTAAAACAGTCAATATCTTTTTCATGTTATTCTCCTGTTCCCCAAATTTCTTGCACTTTTTCTGTGGTTGCCAGACCGAAACCATCATAATTGCTTTCATGCATATCGGAAAGCACCTTCAGGTGATCCAGGTAGATGTAAAAGTCGGATACAATTTCTGCCGGATGAGTGGTGAATACAATTTTAGTAAGACTTAAGGATGCCAGTTCCGGCTTATAGTTCACTGACTGCCGGATATAATGAGGCATCTTTATGTACATATTTCTCCAGCCGGGGAATTTAATGCTGCCCGGTTCCCTCATGTTTTCGTTTCTCCAGGGCTGAAGAGTATGAGCAATGCCCTGATAATCCATAAAATGGAACTCGACATAATAATCGTAGTTGGCTCCCCATACCCAGAAATCCAGAGTCTGAACACGGCCGGGAAGAGGTATGGCTTTTGCCTTAAAATCTTCACCGGAACCTGTTCCGGGAATCAGCTCAATCTGATTATACCCCTGACGCTCAAACGCGCCGTTAATACCTAATACGCCAAGGGACTCCGGATTTTCGGGTTTTACGCCGAACAAATCCTGAGGCCACTCACCCATGGCATAAGCCGTTCTTGGACGATCGTCTGCAGAAAACTTGCTTCCGCGGACCTGCCAGCTGATGGGTTCACCAGTATCGCTGAAAAATCCGGAATCAGGACCATCCCAGGTTTCAATAACAATTGATTCCAGGCTTACAGTAATCTCGTCAGCACTCAGAACACCTGCGACGAGAACCAACAGGATGAGCAGGACCGAAAGGATGCTGCCTCTTTTCATTCCTATCTCCTTGAATTGTTTACCAAATCGATGACAAATCACCTTCTGGCTGAATTATAGGTTTGTCTAAAGATAGCGTCAAACCATTTTTTAGCTTTCGGTGATTTAATCACCTTTAATCTTGCTGAATACAGTCTGACCGGTGTTAATTCCGGATCTTTTAACTGATTCATCAGTGCCCGGCTCATGGCAGAAGCGTCATCTTCCACACTTGCCATTACATTTTCCGGCCACAGCTCAGGAATTCCCGTAAATCTGCCGATTACTGGTATTCCTCTTCCAGTATCGGTGTCCAGAGCCATAATATTGATGCCTCCGGAGAGTAAAATTAATAAATCTGAAGAAGAAATTTTTTTTCTGACATTTTCAGGGAGTTCCGCGGCGGAAGAAGATTCCCAGTAAACCTG
>PDRU01000066.1 GCA_002748225.1 Spirochaetales bacterium
CCGCCTTTACAGAGTTTTCCCGGCCCCGCTTGACTTTCTGACGACCGTTCGTTAAATTATCTAACGAACGGTCGTCAATAAGAATGAACAAGAGCAGCCACGAAGTTAAAAAAAAGGAAATACTCAATTCAGCTTTCCGGACATGGGGCAAAGACCATTTCCGTTTCTGCTCCCTTTCAAAACTGGCTGCATCTCATAACATAACAAAACAGGCCCTCTACTGTTATTTTCCCAGCAAGGAAAAACTGGAAATGGCCATGGAAGAAGAAGCTGCGGCCATATATCTGTCATACACCGAAAACCTGCTGCGTCAGCTGAAAAAAGCTTCCGGTGCAGATTTTGCCGCAGTTTACATGGACGAATCCCGACTCTTCATCCGGGAAAACCTCTTTACCTTTGATTATATTTCTCACCGCTTCCGCCAGGACACCATTCCTGAACTGTTCAGGGACTCTCTATGGAAACTGTACCGGCTGGCTGAAGAGAAAGCCGCCATTCCCCCCACCGGCATACGTTATCTGAATGCCATGCTGATAAACAGCATCCACTGCGGCGGCGAAACAGACAGTTCCCGGTGGGAAAAGGCCTGGCAGGAAGGCTTTGCTTCGAAAGAAATAAACCGTATTCCGGAGTTTGACAAAATTCTGGCCGACGCGGGCCGAACCGACATGGGCCGCTTCAAAGACCCTCTGCTGAACGCGGTTTTTGATACCGTTATGGAAGAAGCCGGCGGAGAGGTATCTCTGGGGAAAGTGGCCCGCAGGGCCGGGCTGTCCAAAAGCAGCCTGTACAACTACTGGCCCTCCAAACAGGCCATGTTTGACGATGTTTTAGGGCAGCAGGCGGCCATTTACGGGAATCTGTTCAGCGATCTGCTGAAAAACTACAGTCATCCGGCTGACAGGCTCTTTGCCTATCCGGCTTTTATCGGTATGTTTTTCCTGCGCTCACCGGATGTACTGAACTACATTCAGCGAATGACGGCTCTGACCGGAACGCCATTACAGAATGACAGCCCGGCTGCCCCCGTATTTATGGCGCCCCTGAACGATCTTCTGGCAAGCGGCAGTATCTTCCCGAGGGGCTGCACCCCGGAAGAAATTCTGGTACAGATCAGCATGACGGCCATTTTGGAAATTCAATATCACCTTACGGTCAATTCTGTAAGGATTCGCATAGAACAGGGTTTGAAAGACACCTACCGCCTTATAAGCGGAGGAATAAAAGCCCTCAGGAGAACAATGTAATGAAAAAGTTTTTGCTCTTTAGCGCCGCAGCACTCTTGGTTTCAGGTATGGCCGCCGGTGAATCCCTGAATCTGACTGTTGAACAAGCCGTGGAAATGGCTTTGAAAGAGAACCTGAGCCTTCAGCGTTCGGGAATTGATTTATCCATCAGCAAACGCGATAAGCAGACCCGCTGGAATACTTTTCTGCCGGGAATAAGCGCAACAGCCTCGCTTGCGGGTACCAATCAGCTGTTTACCGATGAAACCGGTATACCCAAACGCGACGAAGACAGTCTGTTTAACCTGAACGCGGGCATGAACATTTCCCTGCCCCTGAACGCGGCCATGGCCTCTCAGATGAAACAGCTGGTAGCCGACTATGAGGCCGGACTTCTTACCTACGAGTCGGCACGCAGGGAACTGGAGCGGGATGTGCGCAAGCAGTTTTACATGCTGCTGGCAAGTAAAGAGAACATCCGCCTGCAGGAATCCAACATGGCACTGGCCGAAAACCGGCTGGAGCAGGCCCGGGCAAACTATGCCAGCGGGCTCATACCCGAACTGGAAGTGCTCTCTGCGGAAGTTACAGTGGCCGGTCTGCGCCCCGAATACGACAGCGCGGTGGCCCGTTACGAAAAACTGATGCTGTTTTTCAAGTTCCTTATCGGCGCCTCTCAGGACGATGAGCTTACTCTGGAAGGCAGCATGGAAACCCGGCCGGTCGATCTGGACGCGCAGAAACTCATTGAAGCAAACCTGGCCGGCCGTCTGGATCTGCGCAAGCTGGACAAACAGATTGAGTCGCTCAAATACTCTGTACTCTCAGCCGGACTGGGGGCCAAGTCGCCATCCCTGATACTGGGCTATAACTACGGCTACAGCGGCTCCAGGAACTATTTGGAGATGGTCTCTCCCCTCGCTCCTCCCGCACTTCACAGCGACTGGGGCAAATGGATGGATAACGGTACCTTCAGCATTGCCCTGAACTGGAAACTGGACGGCCTTATTCCCGGCTCCTCGGGCGATGTTGTCTACAAGAACCTTAAAAGCCGCCTCTCCTCGCTGGAGCTGGCCCGGAACATGGCCCGGGAAAAGGCGGAAATTGATATTACCAACCTGGTTAACGACCTCTCTGTAGCCCGGAAGAACATTGAAGCCAGCACTTCCACCGTAGAGCTGGCCCAAAAAACCTTTGAACTGACCGAAGAAGCCTACAGGGCCGGTTCCCGGGAAATTCTGGATGTGGAAAGCGCTCAGAACAACGTTATGAAAGCTTCACTGCAGCTGCTCATGGCCCGTTACAACTACATTGCCGCCATTCTGGATCTGGAATATGAACTGAATACAACCAGCAATAATTTCTAAGCTGGAAAGGAAGGACACCTCATCATGAACTTCGAAGAGAATCCCTACAATACCGAAAGTGTGGACCGCAGTCCGAAAGGCCGGGGTCCATTTATAATTATAGTTGTTGTTCTGCTGCTCATCATACTGGCGGCCGCGGGTCTGCTGATTCTGAAAAAATCACAGTCTGAAGAACAAAACCCAAAGGGCTCTTCCGAAAACACGGAAGAAACGGTCTACAGTATTAACACAACCCGGGCCGTGACAGGCCCCATGGCCGACTACTTCCAGACAAACGG
>PDRU01000094.1 GCA_002748225.1 Spirochaetales bacterium
CAAGAAATTCCGGGAGCCGGCGGGCGGCCTTCATCTGGCAGTTATCCGGCCAGAAAGAGCCGGGATACTTCGAAATACACGGTCAGCCCGGCCACGTCGATAAGGGTGGACATAAGAGGCCCGGCGGCTACCGCGGGATCGCCTCCGAAGCGGTCCACAATAAAAGGCACCAGGCAGCCCAGCAGAGAGGCAAAAAGCACAACGGCACTCAGCGACACCGCAACGGAAAGCGCCTCTGTTGTCTGCACTCCCGGAGGCAGAAGTATGCTTCTGAGGAAAATAACCAGACCGGTGGCTATTCCAATGGCCACACCGGTAGCCAGCTCCTTCAGAAAGGCCCGGCCGATCAGACGGAAGTGCAGGTGGCCGGTGGCCAGTCCCCGTATCATTAAAGTGGACGACTGAGCCCCTGTATTTCCTCCTGTCTGTGTAATAACGGGTATGAAAAGGGCCAGGAAAGAGAATTGTCCAATCAGGCTTTTATAGCCGGCCAGCACATTGGTGGTAATGGTTCCCGCCAGAAGCAGCAGAACAAGCCAGGGCAGCCGCATCCATATAAGCCGGGGAATGCTTGACTCCAGATATTCTTCGGCCTCACCTCCGATGGCACTCATGCGGTACACGTCTTCTGTCTGCTCTTCCCGTATAACATCGATCATGTCGTCGAAGGTAACGATACCCAGAAGCCGGTTCCAGCGGTCGGTAACCGGCAGGGCAATAAAGCTGTGGTCTTCAAGAACCCGGGCGGTTTCTTCCTGGTCGGTGTCGTCGCGGACGCTGACAACGTTCCGTTCCATTATTTCGGCAATCCGGCGGTTGTCCGGATGAATGAGCAGCTGGCGCAGTGATACAACTCCGCTGAGCCTCTGCAGTCCGTCTACCACATAGATGTAATAGACGGTTTCCAGGTTTTCCGGCGCCTTGCGCAGAAAGTTCATGGCCTGGCCGACTGTTATGCCTTCCCGGATGGCGGCGTAGCGGGTTGTCATTAATCCGGCGGCGTCGTCGTCGTCGAAGCGGAGCAGAAATTCAGTTTCCTTCAGCGACTCAGGACTGAGATGACTCAGAACTTCCTGCCGCACTTCCGGGGAGACGCTTTGTATAAGGTCTACCAGGTCGTCAGGGTCCATTTCTTCAAAAAGGTCTTTCGCGGCTTCCACAGACAGGGAGGCTACCAGGTTCTGCTGGTCGCCGGGCGGCAGTTCGCTGATCAGTTCGCCGCGGTCTTCCTGCTCCAGAGCCAGAAATACGGTCAGAGCCTGTTTGTTATCAAGCTCATACCATCCGTCAATCAGATCGGTTAAGTCGTAGCTTGCCAGAGCGTCTTTGAGGGCAGCGCTGCAATCCTGATTTGAGGGATTTTCTTCCATTCGTTTTAGAATGTTCAGAACCGGGCTCATTGTTTCCATATCAGTTTTTCTCCAGGTTGCCGGGCCGGTCTCCGGGCCAGTCTCCGGCACAGTCTCCGGGCCAGTCTCCGGCCAGTTGAACTTCCATTTCCATTCGGAACCCTGTCCGCTCCTCTACTTCACCGGCAATCCGCTTGATCAGGGTCAGAATGTCCGCGGCACAGGCGCCGCCGTCGTTGATCAGAATGTTTCCGTGCCATGAGGATACGGCCGCCCCGCCTTCGCGCTGTCCTTTCAGTCCGCAGCGGTCAATAAGAGCTCCGGAGGGTTCACCGAACTGCCGGTTGTTTTTAAAGGTGCTGCCGGCGCAGGGCGCGCGGAAATGGCCGCGCTGCTCCCGGTGGTTTCTGTTTTCCAGCATCTGTTCCCGGAGCATTTTCGGGTCTTTCCTGTCCATGGCAAAAGCGCCCCGTACAATAACGGCTTTTTTTGTCTGAAAAGGCGATTTTTTGTAGCTCCATTGGTCAGTCTGTTTTTCAATGCGCTGCAGCCGGCCGCCGGGAAGCATTATATCGGCCCACAGCAGGCGGTCGGCAATTTCACCGCCGTAGCACCGGGCGTTCATCCATATGGCCCCTCCCACGCTGCCGGGCATGGCGAAAAACATTTCCAGTCCGGCCAGTCCCTGGCTGCCGGCCGTCCAGGCGGCGTCAGAAATGGGCAGGCCCGCCCCGAGTACCAGAACATCTGAAGAGGACGCATCCGGAGATTGTCCGGCAGGCGGCGCCTTTTGGGCAGCTGTGTTCGGGGCAGATGCGGAAGGGCCGGCAGCCGCAATTTTCCCGCCGGATTCCAGGTAATAGTCGCGGAAACTGCGGGTATCGATAACCAGACCGCTTATGCCCTTATCCGATACCAGCAGGTTGGATCCCCCCCCCAGAATAAACACCGGAATTCCCTCGCGGCCGGCTGCCGTGAGCAGCCGGGCCAAATCATCAGTATCAGCCGGTACCGCGTACAGTTCTGCCGCTCCTCCCACGCCGAAAGTGGTATGCCGCCACATGGGCTCGCTGCTTAAAACCGCGCCTTTGATGTTGAATATGTCTGTTGATTCGGGTAATTTCATGTCCACTGTATTATATTAATACTTATTCTTCCCTGTGGGAAACGGAGAAATACCGCTGCTGAGTTTTTTTGAGCAGAAAAAACCTGAACGGAGTAAATATGAAAACCCTGACACTATACAATTCGGACGGACGTGAACTTCAAAAGTTCAAACCGCTGGAGAGCGGCCGGGCCGGACTCTACTGCTGCGGGCCCACGGTGTATAACTACGCTCATATTGGTAATTTAAGAGCCTACACGCAATGGGATGTACTGCGCCGGATACTGGAGCGTTTCGGATATACGGTTAAGCATGTCATGAACATTACCGATGTGGGGCATTTAACCGATGACGGTGACGAGGGCGAGGACAAGATGCTTAAAGGCGCCCGTGAAAAAGGCATGAGCGTCTGGGAAATAGCCGAGTTTTTTACCAGGGCGTTTTTTGAGGATATTGAACGTCTCAACATACAGAGGCCCCATATAAGCTGCCGGGCAACGGAGCATATTGAGGATATGATAGAGCTGGTGCGGAAACTGGAGGCAAAAGGGTTTACCTATGTCTCCGGCGGGAATGTTTATTACGACACCTCCCGGCTGCCTGATTACGGGCGCATGGCTCTTCTGGACCGCCAGGAACTCCGCCACGGGGCGCGGGTGGATGTCGATACCAACAAACGCAATCCTCTGGACTTTGTTCTCTGGTTTACCAACAGCAAGTTTTCCAATCAGGCCATGATGTGGGATTCTCCCTGGGGCCGGGGGTATCCGGGATGGCATCTGGAATGTTCGGCCATGAGCAGCCGGTATCTGGGAGAGCACTTTGACATTCACACCGGAGGTATTGATCATATTCCGGTGCATCACACCAACGAAATTGCCCAGAGTGAGGGCGCCTTCGGCGGACGGTGGGTTAATTATTGGGTTCATAACGAGTTTCTTCTGATGAAAAGCGGAAAAATGTCCAAGAGCAAGGGCGGATTTTTAACGCTTCAGTCGCTTATTGACCAGGGATACGATGCTCTGGATTACCGGTATTTTCTTCTGGGCGGGCATTACCGATCGCAGCTGGTGTTCAGTACGGAAGCCTTGGACGCGGCCCGTTCCGCCCGCAGGTCTCTGATGGGGCGTATTGCTTCCTTTAAACGGGCTTGTTCAGCAGATGCCGGTTTGCGGGGCAGTCCAGCCGCGGACCCGGCTGCGGCCGCGCGGCTTGAGGCTTTTGATACGGCTCTGGCGGAAGATATGAACACTCCCCGGGCTCTGGCGGAACTCTGGGGGCTTGTTAAAGATGATTCAGCCGCACCGCAGTTCAGGCTTTCGGCGGCTCTGGAAATGGACAAGGTGCTGGGGCTGAAACTGGACAGTGCCGGAGAAGAGGAACACGGGGCCTCGCAGGACAGCAGACTGGCTGCTCTTCTGGAAGAGCGGCAGAAGGCCCGTGCCGCCAAAGACTGGGCCGGAGCGGACAGCATACGGGACCGTCTGGCGGAACTGGGCTGGAAGGTTGTGGATACTCCGGAAGGTTCCCGGCTGGAAAAAATTTGAAAAATAAGGTAACGTCCGCCTTCAATGGTTGTTATATATGAGTGAAAGGCCAATGGGAGAAGAGGAGTTCTCGGAACTGTTTCAGGAGTTTTTTCACCAGCTTTTAAGAGTTGCGTGGAGAATCTGCGGCAGTTATGACATTGCCGAAGAACTTACTCAGGAGGCGTTTCTGCGTTATTATGAGCGCCGTCATAAACTCCCGGGAGGCCAGGAAGCCCGGTACTGGCTTATTCGTGTTGTCCGGAATCTGGCTTTGAATTATGAAAAACGGTTGGGCAGGGAGCATAAGGCCGTCGGTGTTTATGCCCGTCAGCCGCGTGATATTCCCGGTAATGAAGGTGAACGCCGGCTTCTGGAGGAGGAGTCCCGGGAATCTGTCCGTCTGGCTTTGGCTCAGGTGCCGTACAAACAGAGGGTTGCCCTTATTTTGAAAGAATACGCTGGTTATCCTTACGCGGATATAGCGAAAATTCTCCGTATTTCTGAATCTAATGTTAAAATACGTGTGTTTCGGGCCCGTCAGCGGCTGGCCCAGATCCTCAAGAAGGAGGACATTCATGTGCCCTGATACTTCGGAATTATCAGCCTATTTTGATAAGGAACTCTCTCCGTCCAGGTGTGAGGCTCTGGAGCATCATCTGAAAGACTGCCCGGCCTGCCGCGCTGTGCTGGAGCTCTTTGAGTCTCAGCACAGGTATCTGAGGCATTCGGATGTGCCGGTTCTTCAGGAATCCGGCCGGTTGGAGAATTTCTGGGGTTATGCCGCGCGGGTTAGAATGCAGCGGCTGCGGAAACCGGCGGAGGTTTCTGTTCCGCTTCCTCTGGCCGCGGCAGCGGTGCTGGTACTTGCAGCGGCGGTTCTGTTAAATTTCCTTCCTCTGGGCCGCGGCCGTTTTCCCGAGGTGGTGGTGGTGGAAACTTCCCGGCCTGCTCCCTCGGTAGTGTCTCTGACCATTCCTCCGGAAGAACTGGAAAAACTGCTGACGGCTCTGGAAACAGGACAGTTGGCCGGTAAGGATAATATTCCTGTTCTGCCTGCCGAACTTCCCTTTGTCCGCCTGGGAGAACCGCAGATAGGCCGTTACGCGATTCAGGAGAATCAGCCTTGATGCTCATTAAAAAACGGAGGTTATTGCTGTGCGCATTTTTAATGCCGTTTTTTTCCGCCGGTTTAATGTGCGTGCAGGCTGAGGAAACATCTCAGAGTGTGGAAAGTCTGCTCAAGGATGCTCTGCTCTTTGTTGTGGATGTATCTGTGAACAGTATTAACGGAGAAGAAGAACTCTGGAGCACTCAGGTAAATAAAATTACCATTCCCGGCCGTGAAGTAAAACTGGAGATAGGCGGAAAGGATGCCCGGCTTCTGGTAACATTTACTCCCTATCCGGACAAAAGCGATACCCTGCTTCTGGCGGTCCGCAGTGAAACATGGATTTCCGGAGATTATTCCTCCTCGCTGACCAGTCTACCCATAGCCTACCGCGACAAAGTATATTACTATCCTCTGGGACGGGCCGGAGAAGGAGCTGAAAACAATCCAGTGGAAGTAAGCATGATCATTAACATAGTTCCTTATTTGGATACTCTGGGCAGGTCGGAGCGTAAGGCTTTGGAAGAAGTGTTTAATTCATCATCTCATTTTCAACTGACCGAAGAAGACTGAACAGGTGAGTTACTTTTTCTTTTCCCGTAAATGGGTCGTACTGCCTGCCGTTATACTCGCGGCGGCTGTTCTTTTTCTGCTTCCCCGTCTCTTTCTCCGCCCGGAAATTACCGGCCTGGACAGTCTGACAGCCGGTCCGGGAGATAAAATAGAAATTACAGGGCGCCATTTCGGCCGTTCTCCCGCTGCGGCCAGACTCTATGCCGGAAACAGTACTGTTACCTTTTCGGGCATTATTGAGTGGGAAAAAAACCGCATTACAGCCCGTCTTCCCCGCAATGACGGAGCCGTGCTTATTCGGGTGAAAACCCGTTTTGGAACTTCCAATGGTGTTATTCTGGGTGATTCCGAACGTTTTCCTGAAGTGGATTACGGCGCCTGGCTGCCGGGTTCTCCGTATATTGAGTATGCCGAGCCGGCAGAAGCGCATCCGGGGAGTCTGGTAACATTTCACGGCTCGGGATTTGGAAACCGCAAAGGCAGCGGCCGGATCTGGGTGAACCGCAGTGATGAAAGTTCCAGGCTGGGCATGGAAGAACCGGATGTCCGCCGCTATGTTGAGGCGGACGTTATTGAACTGTGGAGTGACACAAAAGTTCAGTTCCGTGTTCCTGAAGGAGCCCGGGGAGGCAGCGCCTATCTTTACCGCAGCGGCAGTTTCAGTAATCCGGTTTCCATTGAAGCGGAGACTCCGCCGGGGCAGGTTGAACTCGGGGTGCCTGTTCAGTGGTCGCTCCGTCAGGAAGTTGTAATAGATCAGATCGGCGCTTTCCCGGGCAACACTCTTTATCTGCGTGTTCCGGTCCCCCATGAGGGAATGGGGCAGGGAAAGGCTGTTGTTCTTTACGGGCCGGAGGCCGCTTCGGTTCAGCCTGTCCGTCAGGACTCCGGCCTGACGCTTTACCGGCTGGAAGAACTGCGGCCGGGGGAAAGCCGGAAAATTGAACGTCAGATGGTAGTGCCTGTCAGACCTGTCCGGGTTCAGGTGGATTCTTCAAAGCTGCTCCGGGCGGACAGTACTCATCCGGTTCTGGCCGAGTCGCTTATTTCGGATGCCTGGCTGAATCCGAAGCAGGTTTCACAGGTGGCTTCG
Source organism: Spirochaetales bacterium (assembly GCA_002748225.1). Lineage (GTDB taxonomy): Bacteria > Spirochaetota > Spirochaetia > DSM-2461 > DSM-2461 > UBA2779. The sequence continues at coordinate 6,758 of PDRU01000094.1, forward strand.
GGCGCCGCGGGAGCCTCCTGGGACAGCTGGCGGAAAAGCCGGGCCTTGTACAATTACGTTATAAAAAGGCTGGAATGGAACGCGGAGTCTCCCGCGGCTACGGCGGCCGAAGCGGTTAAGACACGTCAGGGAGACAGCGAAACCTACAGTTTTCTGTTCTGCTCACTGGCCCGTTCCCTGGGAGTTCCGGCCCGTCCTGTAGGCGGTCTTATAGTTCTGGAAAACGGAGAAAGCCGTAAGTGGTGGTGGGCGGAAGTCTGGATGGAAGGTGTGGGCTGGGTGCCTCTGGACCCGGCGCTGGGCGATTTTGCAGACGGCATTCTTCTTCCCGGCGGACCTTCGGATAAGGCCGAAGCGGCCGGCTATTACTTCGGCGGTCTGGAAGGGCGGCACATTGCTTTCTCCCGGGGTATACGTCCGGCGGGTACTCAGCAGCCTCATCCGGAATTGCGTATTCCTTCCGGCCGCTACACACTCCAGGAGCTCTGGGAAGAAAGTTCCGGGAATCTGGAAAGTTACATGTCTTTCTGGCCGGTTCCCAGAGTAACAGCCTCTTATCCCATGTAGACGCTCTCCCGGCCTCTCCCTATACTTTTCCTTATGAAACAGCCCAAAGCCGTTTTTCTTGATATTGACGGCACCATACTCCGTTCGGATCACAGTCTTTCTCCCCGGGTAGCCCGTGCGGTTACATCATTGGAGCAGGCGGGAATTCTGGTCTGTCTGGCAACAGGCCGCAGCTGGGAAGCGCTTGAACCGCTTTACAGCCGTTTGAAACTGTCGGGTCCGACAATCTGCTACAATGGCGCTTTTCTGGCCGGCGGGCCGGAAGGGCAGAAACTCAATGAGATACTTCTCAATGATACGGCTGCCCGTTTTGCCGTGGGTAAGGCCCGGGAGCATTCCATGGAGTTTGTTGCCTACCGGCATACAGTTCTGCTTTATGAAACAGAAGGTCCGTTTGTCCGGGCTTACCGGGAAAGAGTTGGTCTGAAAGGAACGCAGGTTAATTTTGACAGTATAAGTAAGCTGGAATTAACCAAGATGATTATTATGTCGGAGCATGAAAAACTCGAAGAAGTGCAGGCCGGGCTACGCGGCCGCTTCAGTTCCGATGAACTGGTCAGTACTTTTTCCGATCCGTCTTTTCTGGAACTTATTGAAGGCGGAGTGGATAAGGGAAAAGGCCTGCGCGATGTCTGCTCTTTAAAGGGAATTTCTTTGGCCGATACTGTTGCCATGGGCGACGGCTGGAACGATCTTCCCATGCTGGAAGCCGCCGGAGATGCCTGGATTATGGGCGGAGCGGCGCCGGAACTGCTGCGGCGTTTTCCCGAAAACCGCCGGGCGCCTGACTCCAACGCGGACGGCGCGGCCCTGGTAATGGAAGCCCTGCTGGAAGGAAGGGAGCCGGTTTTTGAGTAATTCCTGGCTGAACAGGGTGAGTGTTGTTCTGGCCCGGCCTGAAGGGGCGGGAAATGTGGGCGCTGTCTGCCGGGCCATGAAGTCCATGGGGCTGAGCCGTCTGGTGCTTGTTTCTCCCCGCTGGTTTGATCATGACGAGGTGGGCCGCGCCGCTGTTCATGCCCGTCACATATACCATGAAGCCCGCCGCTTTTATAACTTGAACGAAGCCCTGGAAGGTACGGTTCTGTCGGCCGGAATTACGCGGAGGCGCGGGGCACGCCGTAAATGGTTCAGCCTGCTTCCCGAAGAGCTGGCGGGGCGGGTTTCCTCGCTGGAAAGCGGAGAAGTGGCCCTGGTGTTCGGCAACGAACAATCCGGACTGAGCGACGAGGAACTGAACTGCTGCAATGTAGCCTGTCATATACCCACTTCTCCGCAGTTTCCTTCATTGAATCTTTCACACGCGGTGCAGGTTATTACAGCCGCGTTCTGGAGGGAGGCTCTGGAGGGGCGCACCGGTAAATACAATCCTGTTGAAAGAGAGAGAGTGGATAATCTGGTGGGGGTTATTCATGAATCGCTGGATGCCATGAATTACTTTAAGGCGGCCGACCGGTTTCATACCGACCGTTTCTTCCGGGACATTCTGGCGCGCTCCGCTCTCAGCGTGCGCGAGGCGGATCAGCTGGAAAAGATTTTCCGTAAACTTCAGTATCTGGACCGGAAATAAGCATTAAGCGGAAAGAGGGTTGTAACCGTGCATAACCGTTTTTTCCATTTCCCGGCTCAGAACCACTTTCTCCAGTCCTTTACTTCCCAGCGGATACTCTTCCAGACCGAAAAACAGTGTTGTTCCGGCATAGACTTTATCCCGTACGGTAACAGTTGTGCCGTCAGGGGCTGTCAGCTCGGAACGCATCTGACGCAGTGTGGAAACAACTTCCTTGAGTTCTTCCAGGCGGACGGCTTTTTCTTTTTCTCCCTGCATTATTTCCCGTGAGTAGTTTCCTTTTTTTGACTTGTAATAATCGAGCTGCCGGTCAAGGTTGTCAGATTCTTCACGGAGGGTTTTAAGCCGGCTGCCAATCTGCTGATAAGCCTGAAACTTTTTAGGGGAGCATCCGGCATAGATGGCCGTAGTGCCGGAGTAGACATTTCCTATTTTTTTGCATTCCACCGAGCCGCCCGCAACTGTTGTTCCGCCGGTAATTTCACCGCGGCCTTCTGTCAGATAAAGAGACCCTCCAATCCGGATATCCGAGTGAAGAGCCGCTTCGGTAAGAATGAGATCCTCCTGAACCCGGACAACGGCATTTTCCACAAAACGGGCAAAGAGACTGCTTCCGACAGTACATGTGCCTTCTCCGTCTCCGACAAGTCCGGAGGTAAGGATAAGGTTGCGTCCTGTTTCAATATTACAGCGTCCAATTGTTTTCCGGATATGTACGTCGCCGCGGGCCTTAAGAGTAAAGCCGTCTGCCACTGTTCCTGTAACAAGAACGGAGCCGTCAGAGTCAATATTCCCGGTGGAGTAATCCACATTCTTGACAATCACCAGAGGTTCCATGGATATGGTCCCCTTATCCAGAAGCACATTGCCGTCTATATCGGCTACAAATGTATTTCCTTCCTGTATAACACCCTTTCCGGCTTTTAAAGGCATAATATCGGGCTGGCGGCCGGCTTGAAGTATTTCTCCGCAGACATTATAGCCGTTAACAGGCGGAACTGCTGCTATTCTGCGGGCCAGAACATCGCCGGCTTTGCGGTTTTGAATAAAGTTCAGTTCCTTCAGATCTATGCGGCCCCCTCCCAGTTCTTTCCAGGGTTTTCCCCGTTCGGTAACAAACAGACATTCGGTATATGCCGGCCGGGCAGTTTGAGGTTTCTTCCCCCGGGCTACAACCACCGAACGGCCCGTGTTCAGGAAAGAGAGGCATTCTTCCAGAGCCTTTTTATCTATGCCCTTTATTACCCCGGCTGTAAGCAGTGCTGAATGGAGTTTCTGCCTGTCTACAGGCGAACCTCCGGGTTTGGGGGCTGTTACAACAGCCCTGGCCGTCATTTTGTCTTCCTCAATTTCTATGGAAACTCTTCCATTCAGGGAGGCGCCGGCCGGCCATTCCACCAGAGCATGGGGCTTTCCGTCGGCCTGAGCCACAATATCGCGTATTTTCTTGGCCGGGACGGAAGGAATATCGAGTATCTTCATGCGCGCGATAATATCATCGGCATAGACCTGGCGTCCTTCCGGCTGTACGGAATGAACAGTTAAGGTTGCCATGCCTTTATAATATCTGAGGGTAAATCCGAGACGGTCTGTATGTTCCAGTTCCATTCACTAACTATTATACATCATATTTCCGGGTTACCAACATGTCTAAATGATATATTATGCCTGGACAGGGAAACGCGGATAAATGAAAGATTACTACGCCATATTGGGGGTTTCCCCTGACGCTGATTTAAGTACTGTCCGGAAAGCCTTCCGGGAAAAAGCCAAAGAAGTGCATCCTGATACGGCCGGCAGCACCGGTACAGCCCGTTTTCTGGCTATAAAAGAAGCCTGGGAAATACTCTCCAGTGCCGCGGGCCGTGAGTCTTACGATATAAGCCGCAGGGCTGCCAAACGGAGTGAATCCAGGTCTGACTGGGATTACAGAGACTTTCTGCACGGGCGCAAGGACGATCCGGAAAGTCTGGCCCGTTTGATCTGTTACGATCTTCTCCATGACAGAGATACCGAGGCGCTCAATCTGTACGATTCGGCTTCCGGCGGCGGTTTCTTTTCCTTAAAAGACTATCTGGACCGGGAAGATTTTATGGATTACGCCTTTCTGCTGGCCGAAGCTTATCTGGAACGGGGCGCTCTGGTTAAGGCGTACCGTCTGCTCAGGGGCATTGCCGAACTGGAAGAGGAGCATCCGTACTTTCGGCACTTTTACGTTGAGGTGCTTGAAAAAATGGCTTCCATTGTGCGCCGTTCCCTGCCGGATGATAACGAAAACCGTTTGCGGATGGCCTTTATAAGTGATCTGGTTACCTTTTCCTACCCTGACAGGGAAGAAGCCCGGCTGCGCAAGCTGCTCAGCGAACTGCTCAGCGCGGCAGGACGTTACGAAGAGGCCGCTGTTGAACTGCGGAAGGCTTATGAACTGGCTCCGACAATGCCCGGACTGGCTGAAACTGTAAAAATGATGCGGGAAACGGGTTTCTGAATACTTTTTTGCTAAAGGAATTGAGCGTCGCAGCGCTGCCATTCCTCTGTAAAACAGCTCTCATCAAACCAGAGTGATAGTTCCTGCCGCGCGCTCTCGGGAGAATCGGAGGCATGTACCAGGTTGGGAATAACACCCAGGCATTCCCGGCTGCGGGTATAGCTCATGTGGCAGAAATCACCCCGTATAGTACCGGGAGCCGCTTCCAGAGGTTCGGTAGCTCCTGTTATTTTCCGCACAACCTTTACCGCGTGGGCCCCTTCCCAGGCCATGGCTATAACCGGCCCGGAGCAGAGAAGATCCACAAGGGGAGTGAAAAAAGGCTTGTTCTTATGCTCGGCGTAATGCTGCCGGGCCCGCTTCTGGTCTGCATCCATCAGTTTCATGGCTTTAAGGGTAAGGCCCGCATCTTCGAAGCGTTTTATTATGGTGCCGGCAAGGCCGCGTTTAAGGGCATCGGGTTTTAAAAGAACAAAGGTGCGTTCAATGGAAGTGTTGTTATTCATGGCCTTATAGTAAGGCATTGCGAAAAGAAATGGAATAAAATACGCGTAAAGCTGGTTTTTGGGTTCCGGCAGTGTTAGAATTAAGATTACAGCAAGTTTATAAAAAGAAGGATGAAAGATGAAAAAGCTGACAGTTATTCTGCTTCTATCAGGATTTTCCGCTGTTCTCTGGGGGCAGTCCAATGTTTTTCTTGACAGTTTTCTGGAAAAGGATTCCGCCGATACGGGTACGTCGCTGCTGCTGCTGGCTCAGTCTTTGGAAGAGCTTCCTCTGGATGCCGCACCGGAAGACGGCTATAACTGGGCTCTGGAGCAGGATTTTGCCAAATATGTGGAGACAAAGTCAGTGGATGAACCCATCAGTCTGGGGCTGTATTATCTGGCTCTTCTGAAAAGTTACGGCGTAAAGGGCGGACTCTGGTTTAACTGGATCGGCACTCCGCGGCAGGCTGTAAATGAAGCTGCGTACATGGGTTATCTGGATCCTTCATCTCTCTTCTACACCCGCACCATGACACCGGAGGAAGTACTTTCCGCTATTTCCTACATATCCGCAGATAATTATGGAGGCCGGAAATGAAAAACAGAATGCATAAAACTGGACTCGTCATTGTTCTGTTCTGTCTGCTGCCGGCTCTTGTTTCGCTGGGAGCTGTCGACTCCATGTGGGGAGCCCGGCTGAAATTGAACCTTGATTTGCCCGAGATTTACAGCTCATCCATTGCCATGAGTACACGGAACGATGCCCGGGCCTGGTACAGGGGAAGCTGGAGTGAGCAGAGCAATCTGGAAGTAGAGCTGGGAATGGGCTTTGAGTACGGCTTTCTTTTCGGGATGAGTAACCAGATGGAGTTTAAATGGAACGGGTTTTCCTACAATCATTTTCCCATACTGGACAAGCTGAATTATTACGGAAAGAAAGGAACAGTGAGCTACAGGGCAGGCCGGCAGGTTTTCCGGGATCCGGGGGGACTTGTTATCAATTCACCTTTTGACGGTTTTGATTTGAAAATGACGGCAGGTTCCAGCATTCTGCGGGCCGGTTTCGGCTATACAGGACTGACGTTTGGGAATTCAGCCGGATATTACATGACAAACCAGGATTCCAGTGCTTCGGTTCTTTCCACAGGACGTCTTTTGGAATATGTCAGCTGGGAAAGGCCGGGCCTGACAGAATGGATGGATTTGTCTGTTTCCCTTGTTTCGCTCTGGGATGTCAGCTCTCTGGAAAAACAGCAGGATACTCAAAGCCGCGCCTTTCATCCTATCTATCTGACTCTCAGCAGCCGGGGATTTATAAACCGCTCCTTCCTGTACAATGCCGCTCTGGCCGGTCAGCTGGGTTTTTACGGCAATTCCCGGGTTCTGGCCGGAATTCTGAGTCTGGGTCTTTCATGGCTGCCGGATAATTCTTCCCGTGTGGGCGCGGATATTCAAATTGCCAGCGGCGATACCTTTAATAAGCGGGGCAGTTATCTGCTGGCCCGGCCTTCCGCGGGACTGCTCTTCCAGTATATTCCTGTTTCTCCGGTGTCCAACCGGGGGTATGTCGTACAGTTTAAATCGGGGAACATGACAAGTCTGGGACTGTTTTACGCCCGGAAGGTGCGTGACACTTTTTCCTGGGAAGCCCGGACAACCACTTTTCTGCGTACGGCGGACGGTCCGGTTTCTACACCTCTGGTTAAATCGTTTGCCGGGAACGAAAATTTTCTTGGGCAGGAGTTTCTGGCCAGTTTTATGTGGCGGCCGCGTTCCGATTTCGGCTGGGACTTGAGAGTAGGCATGCTGTGTACGGGAAAACCCATTCAGCTTGATACTCTTCTGCAGCAGAACTATCTGGGTAAAGTGCCGCTTATGTTTAAAGCAGGTTCTAACTGGACCTGGAGCTTTTAAGGTTGAAAGGAAAAGGATGTAAGAATGAAAAAATTATTATTGATTATTCTGTTAACAGCGGCAGCCGCGGCGGTTTTTGCAGGTGAAGCCATACTGATAAGTTTCTCCGGTACGGTTGAAATACAGGAACCGGGCGGGGAGTGGAAAGCGGCCGAGGCCGGTCAGTTTGTATCTTCCCGGTCAATGATCTCCACCGGATTCGGTTCCCGGGCCCGTTTGAAGGCCGGCGGCATGATGCTGCAGCTTCAGCCGCTTACCCGTGTAAGCATTTCCAGTCTGGTTCAGAAAGGAAATACGGCCAGTACGCAGGTATCCCTGCAGAGCGGCCGCGTCCGGGCTTCCAGGCCTCCGGTTACCCGTGCCAAAAGACGGTCCATAGACTTCCGTGTCAGTACGCCGGTGGCCACCGCGGCCGTACGCGGCACCGATTTTGAAATGGGAGCCAACAACCGCCTGGTTACCAATGAGGGGATTGTTGAATTCAGTAACGAAGAGTTACGTGTTTTTTCTTATGGCGGTACCTCTGTCTGGGCAAAAGAGCTGGATGGTTTTATACGTCCTGCTTCGTCGGCCTGGGAAATATGGAGTGTTTCGCCTGTAGCCGGGAGTTTTTCCAGAGAATTCTCGTCTTTTTCATCTTCTGCTTTGGAAAATCTTGGCATTGTGAGGGTAGATCTGGAGTAAGGGGGACGTTATGAAAAGGGTTCCATGGTTTTTTCTGACTGCGGGCGCGGTTCTTCTGCTGAGCGCCTGTTCAGGTTTTATCGGCGGGGATACGGTTGTCCGCATGTCCATAGGAGCTGTCTCTGGAGGGCGCTACATTGATCAGCGGGCGGATACCGGTTATGTGGCCGTTTTAAAGGAGGGGCAGATTTATTCTGCCGTCGAGGTTGGCCCTCTGGCATACGAGGAATTTGAAAACGGCTATCTATACCTGAACAGCATTCCGCCGGGGGAATATATCTTTGTGGTCAGCCTTATAGGGCCTGTTACGCCTCCTGTCGGCGGCCCTGCCGAGGATATGAATGTGGGGCTGGCCATTAAGAAAATATCCATTACAAAGGGTTTTAACGATGTCGTTATAGACGTGGGGCCGGGCATCCATACTTTTACCGTAACAGGTGCCAGCAATGTTCCTGTAACAATTGATAATTTTGTGAATCCGACAGAGTATTCAATTTCCTATGCCGAAGATACTTTTATTATTGGAGGGATAGCACCAAAATTTAGTATGACCGGAGGACCTTACTTCTACTATACCGTTGATTTGCAGTATCAGGGTACAACTCCGCCTGCTTATCCTCTGCCGCTTTCAAATATGCAAACTCCGGCTCCCGGGA
>PDRU01000095.1 GCA_002748225.1 Spirochaetales bacterium
GGAAATATTGTCAAGCACAACGCTTCCATTTCGGGAGCTGAAGTGGGCTGTCAGGGAGAAGTGGGAACCGCCTGCGCCATGGCCTCCGCGGCCGCCGCCCAGCTTTTCGGATGCAGCATCTACCAGATTGAATATGCCGCGGAAATGGGTCTGGAACATCATCTGGGATTAACCTGCGACCCCATATGCGGCTATGTACAGATTCCCTGTATTGAACGCAACGCCTTCGGCGCGGCCAGGGCGCTGAATCATAACGCCTTTGTCTGCATGTCCGACGGGCGTCATACCGTTTCGTTTGACGAAATTGTCCGTGTAATGAAACAGACCGGACACGACCTGCCGAGCATCTACAAGGAAACTTCAGCCGGAGGCATGGCCGCCCTTAGAAAAGCCAGAGAAGAATAGCAGCCCCCGGCAGCAGATTCCCCTCAGGCTTGTTCATTCTCAAAACTTTCCAGTTCATCTGCGCGGTACGCGCCGCTCCAGTGATACGGCTGCAGCTCGGCAAGGGGAACAAAGCGCAGAGTATCTCCATTATGCGTTACCGCCACACGCACATTACCCCAGTACATCAGCCGTTCCTGGCAAATACCGCAGGGCGTAAGAATTTTTAATTCGGCGTCTGAATTTTCACGCACCAGGCAGAGAGAATGCGTTACCCGCTCCTGAATTTTATGGGCCTCGCAGATTGCACCTGTTTCAATGCACAGTGAGGCTCCGGCATTGGCCGTTTCAACAGCCACACTCAGCAGCATACGGCCGGTTTCGGTTCGAAGAACTGCCGCTCCGCCCCAGCCGCGGGGATAACGGCGGACAAGGAAACTCCGTGCCTCATCGTACATCTGCTTCTCAATTCTGTTTTCTATTTCACTGTCCATAAGCATTCTCAGTACTTCGCCCGTTCCGCAGCCACAAGCTCATCACAGCGCTCATTCCATTGATGACCTGCATGCCCCTTTACCCAGTGCCAGCTGATCTGTACCTGCTGAGCCAGCTCATTCATACGCATCCACAGATCACGGTTTTTAACCGGTTTTCCCGCAGCCGTTTTCCAGCCTTTGGCCAGCCAGTTTTTCATCCATTCACTAATGCCTTTCTGAACGTACTGAGAGTCCGTGTAAAGCTCCACAGAGGGCACCGGCTGTCCCTGACGCAGTATCCATTCCAGAACCTTAATAACAGCTGTCATTTCCATTCTGTTGTTTGTTGTAGCACTCTCTCCGCCTGAAAGTTCTTCCAGTACTTTGCTGTCCTTGAGTAAAACGGCGGCCCAGCCGCCCGGTCCCGGGTTCCCTGTGCAGCCCCCGTCAGTGTAAACAGTCAGTTTATCAGTCATTTTATTCCTCTTTTATAATCAGCTCTGTATTATCCATGCCTTGCCATCAGGGCCCGGCATGCGGACAATATACCCTGATGACCATACACGAGCTGCTCAAAGAATACAATCTGGAAACCGACGATGTCCGCTGGTCCCTCTGCCGCAGAATGGCCGCACAGCTGACTGATCTTCTGAATGAAGAAGGCCCGGACGCCTTAACCCGCAAACTCTGGTCGGGAGAAGTGGGAGACGAGCTGTACAACATGGAAGAACGCTGGATACAAACCCAGGACGATCATCTTTCCAGAAAGAAACGCGACGAAAGTCATATACGTGACGAGCTGTCTGTTTTTTCAGCCGATAAAATAAAACGTTTCAGTTCTCCATAATGCCGTTAAGCCAGACTTCCAGATCCTGAAAATAACGGGACACCTCAGCACGGGCCTGTTCAAGTTCTCTAGCCTTATCCACATAGCAGGAAGCGTAAAACTTTATTTTCGGCTCAGTACCCGAAGGACGGGCGGTAATAATGCTTCCGTCCTGCAGAACGAACTGAAGGACATTTGATGAAGGAAGCTGAATATCCCTCTCCTTCTTTCCGGAAGACATATCAAGTGTCGTGCCCTCCTGGTAATCGCGCATAAGGGAAACCGGTTTACCGGCAATATCCGCTGGAGGAGCGGAACGCAGAGAACTCATCAGAGCGTTCATTGTTTCCACTCCGGCCTGACCCTGGAATTCACGGCTGATCAGAAGTTCCTGCCAGTAGCCGAACTTCGACCAGAGTTCTTTGAGATGCTCCATAACGGTCATTCCCCTGTTAAGATTCCACAGGGCCATTTCCGCCGTCATGGCGGCAGCTGAAACGGCATCTTTATCGCGCACGGAAGTACCGACAAGGAATCCGTAGCTCTCTTCTCCTCCAAAGACATAACTGTAAGTACTGTCGGCTTCAAACTGCCTTATCTTTTCACCGATGTACTTAAAACCGGTCAGAACACGGAAACTGGCAGCACCGTAGCTCTCGGCAATACGGTTTTGAAATTCAGAAGTTACCACGGTATTGATAAAGGCAGGATTTGCCGGCAGCTGTCCCTTTTCTTTCAATGTCCGGAAAATGTAATCGGTCAGAAGCGCACCCAGCTGATTCCCGGTGAGCAGAACCCATTCATCTCCTTCAGGAACAGCTATTCCCAGACGGTCCGAATCGGGGTCTGTGGCCATAAGAAGATCGGCTTTTTCACGGCGGGCCAGCTCCAGCCCCATTTGAAGAGCCTCTGCTGTTTCAGGATTCGGATATTTAACTGTGGGGAAATCGCCGTCGGGCTCTCTTTGCTGCGGCACCGTTATAAGGGGAATACCCATGGACTTAAACACACCCTCAACATGAAAAGTGCCGGTGCCGTGAAGAGGGGTATAAATTACTTTGATATTTTTGCCCTGTTTTCTGATCAGATCGGAATTCAGCGACTGTCCGGATACCATGCTGCGGTAGGCATTATCAAGGTTGCTGTCCGTCATTTTCAGCAGATTCTTCTGCTCGGCTTCGGTTCTGTTCATTGCCGCAACCTTGCCGGAAACACTGCGGACCTCGGTTATAATGCCCTTATCGTGGGGAGGAACCACCTGGGCTCCGTCAGACCAGTACACTTTGTACCCGTTGTATCCGGCAGGATTATGACTTGCCGTCACCATAATTCCTGCGCAGCAGCCCAGCTCTCTCACTGCGTAAGAAAGGAACGGTGTCGCACGCAAGGCGGGAGTAAGCCACACACGGATATCGTTTGCCGCCAGTACCAGTGCCGCTTCTTCTGCAAAAACATCAGAGTAGTGACGGCTGTCAAATGAAATGGCCACAGCCCTTTCAGAAGCGGGTACATGCGAAATAATGTAATTGGCCAGTCCCTGGGTGGCTTTCCGTATAACATAAGTGTTAATACGGTTATCACCGCCTCCAATAAGTCCCCTCATACCTCCGGTACCGAAGTCGAGGTCTCTCCAGAAACGTTCCGAAAGCTCTTTAATGTTATTGTCTGCAATAAGCTGTTTAACTTCTTCCAGGAAGACCGGATGTTCTTCCATCAATATGTATTTTTCCGCTTTTTGAAGAATCTCTTTAGGTTCCATGCACCCCACCTCACTCAGAATATCTTTGGTTTCTGGAAAAGAAGCAGCTCTTCTGTCTTGCTGATAATAGTTTGACAGCCGGCTTTCCGCAGTTCAGCAGCACTTCTGTATCCCCAGCTCACACCCGCAAAATCCACTTCTGCTCTACGGGCAGTCTCCACATCAACAGGAGAATCACCCACATAAAGTATAGCAGATTTTTCCAGCTGTGTACCATCAGCATACTGAAGAAAAGCAGAGGGGTCGGGTTTGTGCGGACGGCCTTCCCCGGCGCCCAGAACAGCTTCAAAATAATGACGGGGAAGCAGTATGTCCAGAATTCTGCGGGCCGTTTCCTCCACCTTGTTGGTATAAACCATTAAGCGGCAGCCTCTTTTATGCAGTGTGGTCAACAGCGGCTCTATGCCGGGATACAGGGCGCTCTGAATAACAGGTTCTGCGGTATAACTGCTTTTAAATGCGTCCATTAAACCGGCCAGTTCCGCCCCGTCTGTTTCAGGAGGAAGTGAAAGCTGAAGCGTTTCTTTTAAGCCCCAGCCCAGACGCTCCCTGTAATCTTCAGCCGGCCACCGGGAATAACCTGCACGTTCAAGAATACGGTTACAGTGAAAGGCTATATCCGGCAGGGTATCAACAAGTGTACCGTCCAAATCAAATACAAAAAAATTTTTAAGCGGAGGCATCAGGAATGAACCTCCAGCCTTGCCGCAGCGGCCTGAGCTTTTTTACGGATTTCCGGAGAAGGATCTTTATGAGCGGAAGCAATACCTCTCAGGGCGGCGGGAGTGCCAACCAGTTCCAGAATCTGAATGGTCTTTTTCCGCACGGAAAGCTGCGAGTGAGACAAAGTTCTACTCAGAGATTCAATACAGCCCGTACGGGTCAGCAGCTCCGTGAGAAACGGATGATTATCGGCATTTTTTTCAAAAAGAAGCTGTATTATCATTTTTTCACATGGTTCACCCATCAGAACAAAAACTTCAACCAGGGCTGTTTTAAGAGGCTCGTCCGCGGTTTTGAAATGTTCCATCATGGCCTCAAGATCCGTTTTTTCCTTTTTGGAAGCCAGGGATTTAACAACCTGGGGATAGATGTCACTCTCGGCCGACAGAACTTTCACCAGAAGATGAAGCGCTTCAGGCCGCAAAGAAGCTCTCAGGCCTTCCAGAACAGACTGGCGGACCGAATAATCTTCTTCGGTATTCTGAAGAATGCGAATCAGTTCTTCATGATAAGGCAGAGCCGGTTTCAGTGCTGTTAAAAAACAGGCTTCACGGCGTACTGTTAAAACAGGATCATTCAGCAAAGCCGGTATCTGTCCGGAACTGCTGTCAGAAGGATCTTCCAGCAGGGCCTGTAAAGCGGAAATACGCACTTGAGGATGCGCGTCTTTCAGGCATTTTTGAATTTTACGGCGGAATTTGACAATAAAGTGAAGCGGCAGAGCGGAAATAAGCGCTTCCCGTATGCCGGCATCAGGTGAATCCAGGACAAAAGCAACACGTTCTTCCAGCATTTGAGTATCAACAGACTCCAGATACCCGGTAAGGTTCCGTCTGTCCCGGCGGGGCAGAAGCGGCAGATTTTCTATAACGGTCTGCAGTGTACAGTCCTGCTTCCAGATACCCAAAGTACTCAGCGCGAGAATGCGGACCGGAAGAGCGGAGGCGGAAGAATCAGATTCCAGTATTTCCATTACAGGATTCATAAACATGGACGGCGGCAGCTTTTCCATCAGCGAAACAAAGGCCCGGGGCGAAGGAAAATCCGGATCGGTGAGGAAATCCAGAAGCACAGGACGGAAGACAGAAGCCTCATCCGGGGGGAGCAGCGGCAGAATATAATCCAGCAGGGCCTTATCCCTGCGCCGGCTCTGCAGCTCCCGGAAAAGAAGCTGACGGGCTTTGGCGTTACCCTGACGGCATACCAGCGTAACCGTACGGTAGTAGAGCTCTTCCCAGTCAGAATTATTCAGTAAATGCCGCTTTAAAAAGATCTGATCAGCCAGAACTGTTACAAGGCTCCTGTCAGCCGATTCCCCATACTCACTGCTTAATAAATCAGCGGCAAGCAGAAGAATGCCTGTTTTACTGATTTGTTTAATCTGCTCCAGAAATGAATACACACCGACAGACATTGCGCAGCAAAGCAGTTTTTTCCGCCGTTCCCAGTCTTCAATATCGCCGCGGCTGGCTCCGGCAAAAAGGCGGTTAAGAACACCCGACTTCTCAAGAAAACGGGCCGCGCCGAGACGGCACTCCGGCTGCCGGGACTGAAGCATGACAAGCGCCGTGTTTTCATCTTCGGCTGAATTGGTTTTCAGCTGCTGAAGAACATGGAGCGCCTGGGGAGCGGAGAGTTTTTCAGGCTGGAGTTTCCATTTGCGGGGAAATTGATTTTCTATGCGCCGGCGCGCACTTTCCCTGACATCACTGGAGGGGTCATTAAGAACCAGGGAAAACAGCAGCGGGAAAAGCTCATCCGGAGTACTGCTTAAACCTTTTTCGGCAACAGTCCGGCGGATCAGCTCATTTGAATCGGCAAAAGCTTCTTTAACAGCCCGCAGGGCAACAGGATCAGACTCCTGAAGCAGAAGGCGCAGCGCAAAAAAACGCACACACGCATCAGGATGCCCGGCAAACTCCGGTATTTGGTCCAGCACAGGTAAAAGAAGACGCCGGACGGCGGGAATATTCATTGTTTTCCAGTCCGATGAGAGCCCCAGAGACAAGATATGAGGATAAGAGGGTTTTTCCTGCAGCCAGAGCGTAAAAACCTCCGCTGCGGATTTTTTTTCAAGCGCCGCTTCAAGCACGGAAAACGCGCCGGCATCTGCCGCCAGTGTCAGAACTCTTTTGGCATCATCCGGATGTTTTTTCCGGCGGAACCTCTCCAGCAGGTACTCCTGCAGTTCAAAACGGGTAATAACATCGTCGCCTTTCTTTTTGAGAAGAATATTCAGTACGCGGGGACGGGCGGCAAGTCTGGCTGCCAGAGCGCTCTCCTTCTCTTTTGAATCAAAAACCCTGAGTGCTGTTTTGATCAGCCTGCGGCGGCTTATAACAACAGCAAGAACAACACAAAGCAGGACCAGAACAACAAGGAATACCAGCGCCCACAGCGGCGCAATATCGCCCGGAAGTGTTAAATCTTTTAAATATGAATTAACCTGCTGCTTCATTATGTTTTTCATTATCCACAGAAGAGGCATCTTCTGCAAACATGAACAGACCTAAAGAGGCATTCCATGAGCGGCCGGAATCATCCAGAATTGTAATGCTTCGGCCCTGCCCTTCAACGCCCAGAACAGGATACAGGCGCCCGGGAGTAAGCCGTTCACGGGCTTCCAGCCAGGGATTTTCCATGTCTTTAAAAAGGTAATTTCCTTCGTATTTTCCGCACCGTTCCAGAAAATCAGTCTTTAAGGTAACGTAGAAATGAACTCCGTTCTGCACTTTTTATCCCCTTGGCGCCTCATCGGGAGACACAGGCACTCCTTCACGAAACACGGAAAAGATCATTTGCCGGCTTATTCCGTCAGGGCCTGCGGTTCCCAGCCTGCCTATACGGCTGCCGGCCTGAACATCTTCGCCGACATTAACAAACAGGTCTTCATTACCTCCGTAAAGATAAATATAACCGTTTGAATCCACCAGAACAACATGACCAAAGCCTCTGTAGGGTCCGGTCCAGACAACATTTCCGGGAGCAACTGCATGAACATAACTTTCCGGTTCAGCATCTATGGAAACCCCAACCAGTTTTCCCTGCAAAGGTTTTTTTAATCCGGCAACAGGCCACCATGGTACATTCCCTACACGCGTTACGGATGCTGAAACAGTTTGAGCAGAAACCGTGGACTGCCGCGCAGGCGGTTTTTCAGACGCGCGGACCGCCGGTGTCTGGGCCGCCGGTGCCCGGACCGCGGAAACCGGCCCGGCCGAAACTATCAGATTTTCTCCTGTCCGTAAAACCCGTGATGAAGAACGGGCGTTCAGTTTAAGCAGCTGCGCAACGGAAAGGCCGTGCTTTTTCGCAATGCTGTAGTACGTATCGCCTTTTTTAACTGTGTAGGCAGATGCTGCAGACTGGGCGGGTTTTCCGCTTTTGCCCGGTATACGGAGTTTCATTCCCACAGACAGCGACGAAGGATCCGCTATATTATTGGCCCGCAGAAGCTGTTCAACAGAAACATCGTAATATCTGGAAAGAGAATAAAGAGTATCACCCTTTTTAAGCAAATGAACAGTATCTGCGGCTGTAAAACCTGCTGTGAATGTTAACAACACGGCAAGAGCCGTGTATCTGCGAATAATGGCCATACAGCTTCATCATCGGCTGAAAACACCGCGCTTTGAAACAGAAAATTCGGGCTGGTCAGATTTGAACTGACGGCCTCCTCGTCCCGAACGAGGCGCGCTCCCCCTGCGCTACAGCCCGGTTTGGCGGAAGTGACGGGGCTCGAACCCGCGATCTCCGGCTTGACAGGCCGGCGCGATAACCAGCTTCGCTACACCTCCAAACCGCAGAAACATTACCCGAAAGCCGCCCGGCCGTCAACCGGGCTTTTTACATTGATTCAATATAAGGAATGTTGAGCATCCGAAAACCGCTTTGCAGGGTGGCCAGAACCGCACGGCACAGAGCCATACGCGAGGCGGCAAGAGCGGAATTTTCTTCCCGGGCTATGGGAACATTATGATAATACCGGCTGAAATTGTGAGCCAGCTCATAAAGCCCTCCAGCCAGTATGGACGGGTCAAGTTTATCAGCCGAGCGGGCAACAAGCTGAGGAAACTCGCTGATCTGCCTGATAAGCTCCCATTCCTCTTCATGCGTCAGAAGTGAAGCATCCGCGGGTGTATTTTTAACGGCATCGGAAGCCTTTGCTGTAAGCCCCATTATCCGGGCCACCATGTACTGAAGATACGGGCCGGTATTTCCGTTAAACGAAAGCGATTCTTCCGGGTTAAAAATCATATCCTTAACCGGGCTTACCTGAAGCAGAAAATAATGCAGAGCGGCTATGGCAATTTTTTCGGCTGTTTCTTCCGGATTATCCACGGCGTCCTCACGGTTTTTACCGCGTATTTCACTGAGGGCAAGGGCTGCAAGGCTGTCAATTAAATCGTCTGCATCCACAACCGTACCTTCACGCGACTTCATTTTACCTTCCGGAAGATTCACCATTCCATAGGAAAGATGGCGCAGTTTTTCAGCCCAGGGAAAGCCCAGTTTTTCCAGAGCGTAGAAAAGTACGCGGAAATGGTACTCCTGCTCGCTGCCGACAACGTAGATGAGCTGATTAAACGGCCACTGCTCATGCCGGCTGATCGCAGTACCCAGATCCTGAGTAATGTACACACTGGTACCGTCTGAACGCAGCAGAACCTTGGTATCCAGTCCTATATCTTTCATGTCCAGACGGACGGAGCCGTCTTCCGCTTTATAAAAAACACCCTTCTCCAGACCCTTAAGAACCTGTTCCCTGCCCAGCAGATACGTCTGGCTTTCACGGTAAATGGCATCAAAACTGATTCCCGTGCGTTCGTAGGTGGCGTTAATTCCCTGCAGCGCCCAGCTGTTCATTGTTTCCCAGAGTTCCCGGACTTCCGCGTCGCCTTTTTCCCACGCTCTCAGCATGTTCTGCGCCTGTTCTTCAGCACTTTTGTCTTCCGAGGCCCAGGTATTGAACTTCACATACAGGTCGCCGACAAAACGGTCGCTCTTAATGCCCAGACTTTCAGGTGTTTCCCCTTCTCCGAACTTCTTATAAGCCAGCATGGACTTGCAGATATGCACTCCCCTGTCGTTGACAAGGTTTACCTTGCGGACATCAGCTCCGCGGGCTTTCAGTATACGGGCGCAGCTTTCTCCCAGAATATCGTTTCTCAGGTGTCCCAGGTGCAGAGGTTTATTGGTGTTGGGACTGGAAAATTCAATCATTATTTTCCGGCCGGCCAGTTCCGTTCCCTTTCCCCAGTTTTCTCCGGCCTGCTCTACAGCATCCAGCACATCCTGAGCCGCGGCGGCTCTGTCAATACGGACATTGAGGTAGGGACCGGCGGCGGCAGCTCCTTTATCCGGTCCGCCCAGCCGTAAAGCCGCCTCGGCGGCTAACGCCGCAGGTGCTTTACGGAAAACAGCGGCAAAGGGAAAAAGGGGAAATGAGAGGTCTCCCATCTCCGCTTTGGGCGGCTTACCCACTGTCAGCATTTCTTCCGGATTAAAATTGCCTGTACACGCTTCCACAGCCATTTCCTTAAGGACTGTGAGCACTTTATTCTTCCAGTTGTCCTGAATAGCTTTCAAGAAAATTCTCCTCTTCGGATTTAATCAGTTTTCAGGATTATCATCCAGATAGCACTTTCCTTCAACATCTACCAGTTCATTCAGAAGTTCACTGCTGTTTTCAAGAATTTTCTGTACATTCTGCAGATTTGTACGGAAAGCGGCATTCGCGGGCCCTCCAATTTCCGACATGTTGGAAAGCGTATCGTAAGTTCCCCCGTTTCCATAGAGCACACCGTGCAAAAGATGAAAGAGCGACTTGAGATCCGCGATAATGGGTATAATAATATTAACGCTTTCCCTGTCCAGGGCCAGCATGACATTCTTCATTTTAAGAAGACTCTTGTTCGTCCGTTCCCGGCGCAGCTCGGCAAACTGAATTCCTGTTTCACCGTCCGGCCGCAGCTTCATGCTGAAGGCCCTCAGTTTATCAGGCGTACGCATAAAACGCTCAAATACTTCATCGAATTCCCTGCGGTTGTTTTTCTTGTAGAACTTTCCGTCCATTTTAAGCAGATTAAGGGAATGGTAGAGACGTCCGGGAAAAACATCCAGAAATAAAGTATTCACTGCCGCCAGACTGGCTTCATGACAGGGAATAACCGTGTCGTTAAAATCAGCTCTGCGGTAATTGATTATACTGGGAATAATATCAACACCCCAGAGCATAATAAGGCCCCTGATCAATTCGTTGAGACGCTGCCGGTTGGCCCACCGGGTATAGCTGCGGCTTAAGCGCTGATTCCAGAAATCCCTGTAATAATAAAACCAGTCCTGTTTGCCCTGTATTTTCCGCGGGGTGTAATGGATGTTGCCGGAAACAACTTTCAGAAAGTCCATCCACGGAATATCATGATTCAGCTTGCGCACATAATCCAGCGCCGCGGCAGCTTTATCCATACGCTCTGTTATTGCCGTATCCAGCTCCTCACTTCTTTCCGGAAGTGATTCCGAAACATCAAAAAGAAAAAGCGCTTCCAGTAAAGTTGCCGCAGGAGCATTTTTAAAACCCAGAAGCGCGTCCCCCAGTTCCAGCAGCGGCACCATGACAGTCCGCAATTCAACCGGAGACTTTGAATCAGAAGGAAAACAGTCCAGCAGCCGTGCATAGGGATAACGTACAAGGTTTTTCAGACTTTGGAGGGTACTGGCATGATAACTCATGCGGCGGCGCTTCTCGGAGGTAATACTGAGCAGAAAACCGTCCAGTTCCAGTTCCATTTTTTTCTTAATCTGAAGCGGTGTCGAGTCAGACATGCTATTGGCTATCTTTTCCGGATCAAGAGATTTTTCCATTCGTGTATGAAGTTCTTCAAACTCCATGCGTCCCAGCAGGCCGTAAAAATCAGAAAAATTACTCTCAACACTGCGCAGAACAGGATTCCGGAAAACCTCCAGATTCATACTCAGATAAATAATTTTTTCATAGACCTTGCGCATAACAAGTCCCCGCTGAGTGTCCATCCAGCCGGGAGCGGCTCTTTCAACTTTTTTCTGGAGCTTTTTCAGAAGATGTTCTTCGGTAAGCCTGCTGCGCCCGCGGCCGGTGAGCAGGCCCAGTATAATAATCCACAGCCGGGCAATAAATCCCAGCTGAGCGAATTCCTTTTCAAGGACAAGGGGCTGAACGGACAAGTCGTCCATGCGGCACATGGGTTCTTCATTAAAACTGACGGAATTGCTTATTTTACGAAGAAGACGGCGGCGTTCTTCGCTTGATATTTCCCGCACCAGTCGATCAAAAACAGAAACCATAGCCCAACCATACCATGATTGGTCTGATAAAGAAAGCAGAACGGAAATAGTCCCTAGGGGAATCGAACCCCTATTTGAAGAATGAGAATCTCCTGTCCTAGCCGTTAGACGAAGGGACCGTCAAAAAAACTTCCCGGGGAGGACTCGAACCCCCAAAGGCAGAACCAGAATCTGCAGTGTTACCAATTACACTACCGGGAAAAACTGTAACGAAGCCTAATGTACAGAATGACGGGCTGCAGGTCAAGCACTTTTAACGCACTTCTTCGTTTAATCGTTTTCTCAGTTCATCGGCCTCGTTATCTTTTCCCGCATCTCTGTAAAGCTTTTCAGCGGCTCTGAGGGAACGGGAAATATAATACGGTTCTTCCGGGAAAAGGTATGGAAGTTCAAGATAGGCCTCAATGGCCTGATTGATTTTGCCCTCTTCGGCATAGCTGCGTGCCAGTCCTTCCTGAGCCTCCGCGCCGCGCGGCCCGCTGATATCCCGGATCAATACTTCATAAATTTGCCGCGATCGGGAGTATTTAGCGTTTTTTCTGTACAGATGGGCCCGCAGAAGAAGGGCCTCGGCCCTGTCGGAAACCGGAAGCCTCTCATTGTCGGCGTAGGAGTCCAGATAAGGGGCGGCTTCATCCGGTATGCCGTTAACCCTTGCCCAGGCCAGCATAACAGGAACAACAACATCCGGTCTGGAAGGCTTAAAGGACAAAACCTTATTTTTGGCATTATCCGCCAGCTGAGGGTTTCCGGCTTCGCGGAGCACTTCCGCCCATGAGCGTGCCGCGGCTCCGGCTCCCGGCTCTCTTGTGTGCGCGGAAACCCACCGTCCGTAACGGAGCGCCGCATCTTCAATGTTGCCGTTCTTCCGGGAGGCATGGGCCGCGCGGAGAGCTGATTGAATACCGGTGGCGGAATTCGGATATTTGCTGCTGCAGAGACTGAACCACTCCACAGCCTGAGCATAGGCCTGCTGCTTCATGGCATTTTCCCCCATACGGAAGGGCAGATCGGCCGGCAGGCCGCTGGAGGGGTACTCACGTTCCAGTATTCCGGCCGTACGGAAGGCCTCTTCTCTGTCGCCAAGATTCAGAAAGGCCCAGGCTTTTTGATAAAGGGCTTCTTCCCTCCATGAGGTTTTTCCGGCCTTCAGTGCTTCATTGTATTCAGCAAGGGCTTTTTCCCACTGCAGATCGGAGGCCAGGCTGAGTCCTGTTCTGTAACGTGAACGGGCCTTTTTTTCACTGCCGGGAGCTATTTGGGCCGCTTTTTGAAAAGCCCGGGCCGCCTCTTTCCATTTTGACTGCCGGAACCAGGTCCAGCCTGTGGCGTAGGCGGCTTCAAAAGCCCAGTTTTTATCGCCGTAACGGGCGGCTGTTTCATAGGCTCTGCGCGCCGACTCATACTGTTTGGCATCATAGAACGCTTCTCCCATGTGATAAGCCGCTTCCACTCCCCATGGACCGCCCGGGTCTGTATCAATAAGATAGCGGAACTTTTCAACAGCCTTTTCTGTGGCCCGGCCGTTCAGATAGGCCACACCGGCCGAATAGACGGCCTGACGCTTTTTTTCTGAACGGTTTGCTGCGGAAAACTGCGCGGCGGCTTTCTCGTAATAAGCGGCGGCGCGCATATGTTCCCCTCTTTCGGTAAAGATAAAACCAATACGGGAAAAAGCGTCCGAGGCCTCCGCCGTGCCCTTAAATTGTTCTGTGAGCTGTTTGTAATCTTTTAACGCGGCACCCTGATTACCGTTTTGAAGCTGAATTTCAGCCCGCAGAAAACGGTAAGCCGGTATTTCCCCGCTCTCCGGATAGTCTTCAATCAGCGTGTTCAGCGCCTTGAGCGCGCCGCCGGAATTTTTTGCTTCCTGATGTGCTCTTACCAGTCCCCTGAGAGCTTCTTCTCTGCGCGGATGCTCAGGAAAGGCGGAAATAAAAGCCTGCAGCTGCACACTGCCCTGAGGGTTCTTGCTGACCAGCAGAAGCTGCGCCGACTCAAAGGAAGCATCTCCGGCTATCAGCTGGTCCGGCCCTTCGGAAGCCTGTTTCAGATACGGAAGCGCCTCAAGAGCCTGGGGAGTACCCAGCCATGTCTGAGCCAGATTAAACGCGGCGCTCTGAGCTTCCTGTTCACTGACAGGTTTCTCAAGTACTTCCATGTAGGCTGAGCGGGCTTCTTCCAGGCGGCCGGTTTTCAGTGCGCAGGCGGCTCTGATGCGCATAACAGCGCTGCGGTTGGGATCGGAAGAAATTCCTGAGGGGTTTTCTTCCCGCATTTCAGCATTGCGTAAATCAAGATAGGCCAGAGCTTCTTCACATTCCCCCGTCCGGGAAGCCAGATTAGCGGCCTCAAGCAGAGCCGCCGCTCTGTACTCTGATGTATAAACGGACTCCAGAAAAGACCGGAACACATTCAGGGCCTCTTCCCTGCGGCCGAGACGTCTGAGGGTTTCACCGATCCAGTATCCAGAGTCGGCAGCAGAATCCGAACCGGTATAGTCGGCCAGAATACGGCGGAAACTTGCCAGGGCCTCTCCGTAGCGCTCAAGTGAAAGCTGAATCTGGCCCAGCCGGAAAAGCGCCTGAGATACGGTTTCATAATCCCTGCTTTCCCGAACAAGCTTTTCATAGACAGATTCAGCCTGTTCCTTTTTATTCAGATTTTCCCGGCAGGCGCCCAGGTACAGCAGGGCGCGTTCCTGATATATTTTATCCGAAGAAATTGCCGCCTGACGTTCAAACGCGCTTTCCGCCTGAGCCCACTGCTTCAACTGATAAAAGGACATGCCTTCCCAGTATGCGGCCCTCTGGTTCCAGGCGGAATTGGGGTACTGGCGGGGAAACTTCGCCAGAATGTTGATACTCTGCTTATAGCTTCCGGCATTATAATAAGCCACAGCCGCCATGTAAGCGGCCGAATCGGCCCGCAGGTCTTCGGGGTATTCCCTGATAAGCCGGGAAAACTGTGAAGCGGCAGCCGGCCAGAGCTTATCACTGAAAGCCTGCCTTCCTCCTCCGTAGAGCTGGTCAGCCGTCTGAGCGCAAAGATCGGAAACAGCACCGGCTGAAATCAGAAGAAAAACCAAAAAAACACTTAGAACTGACTGCCGCAACCCTTTTGCTCTCATACTATTCTCCGGATTGACTGATTGTAACCTTATCCGTATCCGCTTTCTTTTTACGTTTGTTTTTACGCCGGAAGGATATCTTGTTATTACGCGCTTCGGCTGCAACCGAATCACCTTCCTGAAAACGTCCCTGAAGAATAGCCACAGAAAGAGGATCTTCCAGATGCTTCTGAATGGCGCGCCGCAGCGAACGGGCTCCGGAAAGCATGTCAAAACCTTTGTCAAGCAGCAGTTCTCTGGCCGAGTCTCTAACACTGAGCGTAATGGAGAACTCCTGCAGATTACGGGAAACTTCCTGAAGCATCAATTCCATTATCTGAGCTATATGCTCCCTGTCCAGACTGTGGAAAACAACTATTTCATCCACACGATTTAAAAACTCCGGACGGAAAAGCCTCTTCAGCTCCATTACCGCCGAAGACTTGATATCCCGGTGTTCAAGTACTCCGCCGTTTCCGGAAAAACCGAATGCT
>PDRU01000096.1 GCA_002748225.1 Spirochaetales bacterium
TAATCCACCCAGTCGTCCATGGTAACTTTCGGGCTGAATACTTCGGCCTCGCCGTCCAGATAAGGAACTTTTTCTTTTTTCAGTCCCATGTAAACAGTGGGAATACCGGTAGAACCCAGATTCTCCATTCCTTCCAGAACCTTGTCTGTAAAAAACACATCGGGGTTAATCTTCACCAGTTCTTCCAGATTCAGTTTCAGTCCCTTGAGAAAACTGGTATTGACATTCAGAAATTCGGGATACATTTTGCCCAGAACGGAAACTTTTGCTGCCGATACAGACATGGAACTGGCGCCGGTAACCCGGTCCAGATTGCCGTCTATGGCCGCAATAATATGAGGATGAGGAAGCGGGAAAGTTGCAACGCCCTCAACTGGTCCGTCTATAACAACACTTTCGCCCCTGTCATCCACAATGGTAAGGGACTGTTCTTCCGCCTTCGCGGTATCTTTTGCGTCACTTGAGCCGCCGGCCCACACAGACATTACCGAGAAAAACGAAAACAAACTCACGGTCAAAATAACCGCTGATAATGAACGTTTCATATAAGACTCCTTTACTCCGGTATATTGCTGATTTGCCGGTTTGCATGTCAATAGATAGGTATAATTAATATTGTTAATAAGAGTTATATTCCCAATCTTTCTGAAATATGATATAGATAGATAAAAGGACATAAAGCAATCTGACTGGAAGCACCAGGCCCTGCCGGATGTGACTGGAAGGATGGATGTGAATTGAGAGGAGATGAGGAATGGATGGACCAAGAACGGTCATCGTAGCCGGACCTCCAGCCTCGGGTAAGACGTCTGTCATGATTCACGCCATCCGCAACCTGGCACGCCAGGGAGTGAAAACGGCTGTTACCAAAATAGACTGTCTGGCCACCGAGGATGACCGGCGTTACGCGGACATAGGGGTGCCTGTTGTTGCAGGACTGAGTGAGGATATCTGCCCCGATCATTACTTTGTTGTCAATCTGGAAGAAATGCACCAGTGGGCCGCCAGAGAGAAGGCCCACCTGCTGATTGTGGAAACGGCCGGCCTGTGCCACCGCTGTGCTCCCGGAGTGAACAAGGCCCTGGCCGTATGTGTGATAGACGGTCATTCGAGCATTAAAATACCCGAAAAAATAGGTCCGGTTCTAACCACCGCCGACATTGTGGTTATTACCAAGGGCGACTCGGTCAGCCAGGCCGAGCGTGAAGTGTTCCGCAGCCGGATACGGCGTATCAATCCCCAGGCGGAAATTGCCGAGGTAAACGGCATTACCGGAGCCGGAGCCGAACACCTCTCCCGGCTGATAGTCCGCTCTGAAGGCATGATCGGCAGCTGCCAGCTCTCCGGCGCCCGGCTGCGCCATCCCATGCCCACAGCCATCTGCTCTTACTGCATGGGAGAAATGCGGGTAGGCTCGGCCTTCCAGCAGGGTGTGGTGTACAAGATGGACTTCCCGGGAGCTGAATCGTAATGGACAATCAAAAAATCAAAACCATCAGCATACTGGCCGGACACGACAAGGCCGGGAATAAGGAAACTGTTGAGCGTCTGGACATCAGCGCCGGCAGCATTGTGAGTATTGTGGGATTCACCGGTTCAGGAAAAAGCCAGCTTATTGGAGATATAGAACAGCTGGCGCAGGGAGATACCGTCAGCGGACGGCATATTCTGATAGACAACGCTCCCCCGCCGCCGGAGATACGGTTTAATCCGGAAGCCAAACCCATAGCCCAGCTTTCCCAGAACATGAACTTCATTCTGGAAATGACCGTAATGGAATTCCTGGAACTCCATGCCGAATGCCGCGGACGCAGCACATCTCCGGACGTTCTGGAAGAAATACTGGCAGGCGCCAACACCTTGGCCGGCGAAGCTCTGAAACCGGACGATGTTCTGACCAGACTTTCCGGCGGACAGTCCAGAGCTCTTATGATAGCCGATGTGGCCTGGGTGAGCGACTCGCCCATTATTCTGATTGACGAGGTGGAAAACGCCGGAATTGACCGGCGCAAGGCGCTGGAACTGCTGACAGGCAAGGGCAAGATAGTTTTAATTGTTACCCACGACCCGCAGCTGGCACTGCTGGGTGAACGCCGGGTTATTATGAAAAACGGCGGTATGGACAATGTACTGGAACGCAGTAAATCCGAGCGCCTCGCCGAGGAAGCACTGAGCCGCCAGGCGGCAATGTTTGCCGAAATTCAGCGTAAAATCCGTTCAGGGGAACGGGTAGAACATACAATGACAGCCATTATGGAGGAATAATTTACATGGATAAAAACGTTTACTGGGCCAATCTCTGCATACTTATCCGCAAGGAATCGGCCTTAATGGAAAAGGCAGCTGAAGAATGGAAGGAAAAAACCGGAAACGGATATGTTATGAACTATCTGGGTGACACTGAAGAAGTGCAGATACACCAGAAAATCAGCGAAGACGTAAAGCGGGGAAAACCGGGCTTTGACCTTATAATAAGCTCCCGTTTTGATATTTTCTGCTCTCAGGCCGGCCTTCCGGCCATTAAAGACAAGCTGCACCCCATTGGAGGTCTGCTGCCTGTCAGCGCCGAAGTAAAACACGCGGGGGTGGAAGACTCCATGGGTCTCTACCATCCTTTAACCGTGCTGCTGCACAGCATTGTCTGTAATACTTCCATTCTGGACGGCCGTAAAGCGCCTTCCTCACTGGAAGAACTGCTCGATCCGGCCTGGGAAGGAAAGGTGTGCATAGGCAATACAGCCCTGCCCTCCGGCCAGGCCATTCTGTTTGCCATGTGGTACCTCTTCGGAGATGAAGGGCTGGACATCTGCGTGAAAAACTGGCGCCAGAGAAGCACTCCCGCGGCAGCCCGCCACAGCCTGCTGAAAAGAGAATTCCCCATAGCCGTTCTTCCGGGAGTATTCAGCGGCCCCGCCCCCGAAGACACCATGGAAGTAATATGTCCGAAAGAAGGTATGCCGGCAGTTCCTTCATACGCAGCTGTGGCTGAAAATGACAACTGGGAAGATACGGTGGAGTTTCTTAAATATTCCACTGCTTCAAAAGAATTCCAGGACTTTTACCGGAACATGGCCATAGCCGTACCCGCAAATCCTGATGTCCCGGCGCCCCAGGGCTACAACCCGCAAGATCCTGTACTGTTCCCGCCGTGGGAATGGATACTGAAGCAGGATGTTGAAGCTTTCAAAGAGAAAATACTGCAGGTGCCTTCATAAGCAGGCAGGGAGAGGGGATACCAAACAATAGATTTCACAGCGGTTATTATACAACATCTGCAAAATCAAAAATAACAGGACTGTTATCACAGGACTGAATTAGATTTTTATCTGCAGGACGGTCCATAATAACCCTGTTGAAATCGCTCAGATCGGCAAAATAAGTGCTTACAACATGACCAAGTTTACTTGAATCAGCAACAAGAATTTTTACAAGGCTCGATTTCAAGGCAGCTCTTTTACATTCAACTTCAAACTGGTTGGAACAGGT
This sequence comes from Spirochaetales bacterium, assembly GCA_002748225.1. GTDB lineage: Bacteria > Spirochaetota > Spirochaetia > DSM-2461 > DSM-2461 > UBA2779. Next base: position 3,487 of record PDRU01000096.1, read on the forward strand.
TACACCCAGCTCAAACTGAAGTGCATTAGCTGAAAAAAAAGCCTTGGATATCCGTATTTTTTTCAGAAGAAGAACAGCTTCAGGGCTGCTAAAAACCCCTGAAGATTTGTGATATGTTCCCCCGGCGGCAATAACCTTTATTCCGGAAATATGGCATACAGCATTAATAATGTTCAAAGCCGTTGTAACAACTGTTAAGTTAGAATTTTCAGGCAGCAAACGTGCAATCAGTTCCGTAGTTGTTCCAGCATCCAGAAAAACCGTATCTCCAGGTTCAATAAAATCCAGGGCCCGCATGGCAATGGCTTTTTTCTCTAAATGATGCTCCTGTTCAGCCACACACAGATTATATCCAGCTGAAATATTCGGACGGGATATTCGGATACCGCCATGATATCTGTGAACCTTTTCTTCTTTCAGAAGCTCTTCAATATCTCTTCTGATAGTCATGTGTGAAACTTGAAACCTTGCCGCCAGTTCTTTAACACTTATGGAATACTTTTCTTCCAGCAGCAATAATATTTTATTTTGTCTTTCTTTAGTATTTCTCATAATTATTCATAAATTATATTTGACTTATTACACAATACAGACTTAAAATATAACATATTTTTGTTAATTTATTAACAAAAAATTCACAATTATTCATATAAAAGGAGAAAGTCATGAGAAAAATGTCACTTTTTGCAATTCTTATTGCACTTGTGCTGTTTGCTCCGGCTTCCAGCCTGTGGGCAGGTGGACAAGAGGATTCTTCAAATGATTCCTACGAGATTGCAACTGTCGTAAAAATTACGGGCATTCCGTGGTTTAACAGAATGGAAGAAGGCGTTAAACGTGCAGCTGACGAGCTTAATGTCAAAGCTTACCAAGTGGGGCCTGCAGATGCAGATCCGGCCCAGCAGGTGCGCATGATTGAAGATTTAATCAGCAAAGGTGTTGATGCTATTTGTGTAACACCTAATGATGCGGCGGCACTGGAACCTGTCTTCAGAAACGCACGGGAAGCAGGAATAGTTATAATAACTCATGAATCTCCGGATCAGAAAGGCAAAGATTACGACATTGAACTGATTGACAACGAAGCCTTTGGTAAGCATCACTGGGATATGCTGGCAGAAAAAATGGGTAAATCCGGCCCCTTTGCTGTTTTTGTCGGTTCGCTGACCGTTCCTCTCCATAACCTCTGGGCCGATGTCGGCTTAAAGTATGCTGAACAAAAATATCCTGACATGAAACTGGTAACAGACCGCATTCCCTGCGGCGAAGACCAGGAACTCTCCAGACAGCGTACACTGGAACTGCTCCAGGCTTATCCGGATCTTAAAGGAATTGTTGGTTTTGGAAGCCTCGGCCCTCCGGGTGCCGCTCAGGCCATACGTGAAAAAAACCTTGTAGACGATATTGCTGTAGTGGGAACTGTTCTCCCCGGACAGGCCTTGCAGTACCTGAAAGACGGTTCCATTGATCATGGAATTCTCTGGGATCCCGCAGATGCCGGATACGCTATGACATGGATGGCTCAATATCTCCTGAAAGGGGGAGAAGTAACCGATGGTATGGAAATTCCGGGACTGGGTAAAATATCTCTGGATGGCGAAGTTATAAAAGTTAACGCAATGATCGACATTACAGCTGATAATGCCGGAGATTTTGGATTCTGATATTTCTTTTTGCCGGTTCCGGTATACTTCCGGAACCGGCCCGATTCCTCTAAATATGTGGAGTAAACATGTTCGACACTCTTTTGTCGATGCACAGCGTAAGCAAGCAATATGCTGGTGTAAGGGCTCTTGATGAAGTTGATTTTGATATTGTCTCCGGTGAGATTCACTGTCTTGCCGGTGAAAATGGAAGTGGCAAATCAACACTAATCAAAATTATTTCAGGTGTTATTTCTCCGGAAGATGGTGCACGCATAAAATTCCGCGGGCAGCCGGTTAATACCCATCAGACAAATTCCGCTCATTCAATGGACAGAGGCGTTCAGGTTATTTATCAGGATCTCTCTCTCTTCCCGAATATGACAGTAAGAGAAAACATTGCCCTTAACCAGATAAACCAGGATGCCAGTAAACTTGTATTCAAACGCCATGAGACAGAAATTGCGGAAAAGGCCATGGCGCATATTGGTGTATCTCTTCCCTTAAACGAATTGGTAGAAAATCTCTCTGTAGGAGATCAGCAACTGACCGCAATCTGCCGCGCTTTAACCAGTGATATAAGTCTGCTTATAATGGATGAACCGACAACCGCTCTTACCCGCAAAGAAGTACACGCACTTTTTGATGTTGTTAACGGATTAAAAGAACAAGGTATTGCATCACTTTTTGTCAGCCATAAACTTGATGAAGTTTTTGCTATTTCTGAACGGGTAACAGTTCTCAGAAACGGACGAAAGGTGGGAACCTACCCTGCGAAAGAACTCGACAGCCATAAACTGACCGAACTTATGACTGGCGAAACACTGGAATACTCACCCTTCCTCTTTGAAAAAACCATACAAGAACCCTTAATGGAAATCAGTAACCTGCACAACAGCGGAAATTTTTCAAATATCTCTTTTAAACTCTATCCCGGTGAGATTCTTGGCATTACAGGACTTTTAGGCTCCGGTCGGACAGAACTGGCTGAAGCGATATTCGGCATACAACCTGCGCAAAAGGGCAGCATTTCCATTTCCGGCAAACAAGTTTGCATTCGAAAAGTTCCCGACGCTGTTAAACACGGCATTGCATATGTCCCGGAAAACCGTCTTGTTCAGGGACTGGCCATGCCGCAGTCTGTACGGAACAATATTATATCTTCCACCATTCGCAAACTTGCAGGTAAGTGGGGGCTGCTGGAGCAAACACACCTGAACAGCGAAAGTGAACACTGGGTTAAGGAACTTGATATTAAGGTTCCCTCCATAAGCGCAGCTGTCAAAACCCTCTCAGGAGGTAATCAGCAAAGGGTTGTTCTGGGTAAATGGATTGCCACACGTCCAAGAATTCTTATTCTGGACGGTCCAACTGTTGGAATTGATGTGGCCGCAAAGGCCGCTATACATAAAATTATCCGGGATCTGGCAGAAGCGGGCATGGGAATTATTATCATATCTGATGAAGTGGCTGAAGTTTACGGAGCATGTAACCGGATATTTGTTATGCACCGCGGTCAGCTGACCCATGAATTTCTCCCATCTGAAACAACAATAGAGACCATACAGTCTGCAATAGAAACAACAAGCCAGGGGTATTGAATGGAACGAATTTTACGGCGGCAGGAAACATGGGTATTTGCAGTTCTTGTTCTACTGTCCATTATTATAACACTTATTAATCCAAACTTTTTAACGGCGGAAAATCTGATGGATCTGCTGCATGGTCAGGCCTTTATAGGCATCCTGGCCGTAGGATTGGTGGTGGTTTTAATTTCAGGAGGAATAGATATTTCCTTTACAGCAGTTGCCACTGCCGCGCAATATGTTATGGCTATTCTCATACAGGAAAAAGTAGGGAATATTTATATAGCTTTTCTCATTTCAATGGCAATCGGAATAGTTATGGGAATTATTAATGCGGCCATTATTCACTTTTTTAATGTGCCAACCATAATTGCAACAATTGGTACTCTGAATATTTATTACGGCTTACTGATTGTTTTTTCCGGAGGTAAATGGATTTACACTATGCCTGAGTGGTTTCACCATATTGGAGAAAGCAGAATATTGACATTTCATAACCAGTCAGGGGCTGCTTTCGGACTGTCCTTCACAGCTTTCCTCTGGATAATTCTCATGCTGGGCACATCTTTTCTTCTGCGTTTTACAACTTTAGGCCGCAAACTCTACGCCGTGGGAGGATGCGGTTTTGATAAAACACCCGCCCGCAGAGCTGGAATTAACGTCTGGCAAATTCAGATGTTTGTATATGGTTTTATGGGATTCATAGCAGGAATAGCCGGTGTTGTTCAGGTACTTATGGTTCAAACTGTTGCCCCAAACAGCATTGTGGGAAAAGAACTCAACGTACTGGCCGCTGTTGTACTGGGAGGAGCAAGCCTCAACGGAGGAGTAGGCACTGTTGCCGGTACATTTCTTGGCGTTATATTGCTGGCGGTTCTCAGCAACGGCCTGACTCTGATGCGAGTTCCATCTTACTGGTACGATGTAGCTATAGGGCTGGTTATTCTGCTCAGTGTTATTATCAGTGCCATTCAATATAACCGCAAACGAACAAAATCAATAACGGATAAATCATGAAGAACATACTGCAGAAAGAAAACATTTCGCTTCTCATTCTGATAGGGCTGTTGCTGATTCTGATGGCAATACTTTCTCCTGGACGCTTTTTCAGTGCCGGCAATATGAGATCGATGGCATCACAATTGCCGGAACTTGGTTTTCTGTCTCTGGGGATGATGATTGTTATGATTACCGGAGGTATTAATCTTTCCATTATAGCTACGGCCAATACAACAGGTATAATTGCAGCTTTATATATGCAGAGCCATGGAGGTCCGGAAGCCTCCTCTGCCGTCATATTGTCAGCTATTCTTTTGGGACTTTCAGCCTCCTTGCTTATCGGCATTATTAATGGTCTGCTGATTGCTCACGTTGAAGTATCCCCCATTCTGGCAACCCTGGGAATGATGACTCTTCTCAAAGGGATCATGGCAGTAATCACTAAGGGGTATGTCATTTCCTCCTTCCCGGAACCATTTCAGTTCATCGGCAGCGGACGCATACTGGGAATTCCCTTTCCTCTGCTTATTCTCATTCTGATATTTCTTGCGGTCTCCCTGCTGCTCAACAAAAGTCCCTTTGGAATGGAACTGTATCTGCTGGGAACTAACCCGACAGCTGCCAGATACTCCGGTATTAAAACAAAACAGGTATTAACCAAGGTATACATTTTATCTGCACTACTGGCTGGTATTGCCGGTATTGTTATGGTATCCAGGTTCAATTCTGCCAAATTCAACTATGGAGAGTCTTATCTTCTGGTAACCGTACTGGCTGCCGTACTGGGAGGCACAGACGCCTATGGCGGATTCGGGAAAACAGGCGGATTATTTATGGCCTTAGTATTGCTGCAGATTGTATCCAGCGGATTGAATCTTTTACAAATAAATGCGTTTCTTACCCGTGCTATCTGGGGCATTATTCTTATTACCGTCATGATTGCAAACCATATCCGGAACAGGAAGCCATTATGATCTATTTTCTTGGAATAGATATTGGAACCACCGGATGCAAAGTAAGTGCTGTTAATGAAAATGGCCGCATGATTATATCGGCCTCCCGTGAGTATTCAATCAACACGCCTTTCCCTGGATGGGCAGAACAGTCACCCGAATCCTGGTGGACAGCCTTAATGGAAAATTGCCGTGAAATTAATGAAAAAGAACCTGAAATAATGAAGCAGATTGAAGCTGTCAGTCTGTGCGGACAAATGCATACACAGGTTCTTTTAGACCGGCATAACACTCCGCTCCGGCCTGCCATTACATGGATGGATCAAAGAAGTTCCAAAATAACTGCTGACATTAACAGCCATTCGGATACTGCTGCATTAATTATATCGGAAGCTCAAAACCCATTAACCAGTACATACACAGCAGCTCACCTGAAGTGGATACAGAATAACGAACCGGAAGTATGGCAGAAAACCTCAAAAATACTGATTGCAAAAGATTACTTGAAATTCCTTCTGACCGGTGAGTACAAAATTGATTTTTCAGAAGCCAGCGGAACTCTATTGTTTAACAATCAGAAAGAAACCTGGTCTGAAGAACTGTGCCGTCTTTTTGCTGTGCCCCTCTCACTTCTTCCTGAACTGGGCGAAAGCACTGAAGTTATTGGTATGATTCAATCTAAGGCTGCAAATCTTCTGGGCCTCAAAGAGGGTATTCCAGTAGTTAACGGCAGTACAGATAATTCAGCGGCAGCGCTGGGCGGAGGAATGACACAACCCGGAGAAGCGGCACTAATAATTGGAACAGCCGGCGTTGTCAGTGTATGCTCTGATAAACCATTGATAGATCCAGAACAAAAAACCCTTTCATGGCATTATTGTCTTCCTGAAAGATGGATTAATTTGGGAGTAACACAGACGGCTGGTGAATCGTTAAACTGGTTCAAAGAAAGCTTTGACGGAACAAAGGAAGATTCAAGCTCTGCAGACATTTTCAGGGAGTACAACAGCGGTATAAAAACAATACCTGACGGCTGTGAAGGACTTATTTTCCTTCCGTATCTTAACGGAGAGCGCACTCCTCATTGGGATTCAGATGCCCGGAGCGTATTCTTTGGAATAGGTTTGCAGCATACAAAAAACCATTTTATAAAGGCTATAATGGAAGGGGTTTCTTTTGCCCTGCGGGATTGTGTGGAAAGTGTTGAAGCATTGGGTATTGAAGTGGAAAGGATATGTGCTGTTGGCGGCGGTTTAAAAAGTCCAGTATGGAGAAAATCGCTGGCACGGATATTAGCTCGTCCAATTCATACAGTAGAACGTCCTGATACCGGCAACATAGGCAATGCCATTCTGGCGGCAACAGGAACAGGAGTCTATGACTCAGTAGAAACAGCTGCTGAGAAAATGATAAAAACAGGCAATCAATTACAGGAAAGCTCACAAGAATCACTGGAAATTCAATATTTAAAATACAAGAAATTGTACCGTGCCCTAAGGCCGGTTTTTCATTATAAGGACATCAAGGAGTGCTGAATGAGTACAACGTCAAAAACTCGTAAGGATTACAAACAACTGATTGTTAATACAGGAATAGAAATGATTAATACCGGTATGACGGTAGGAACCTGGGGCAATATCAGCTGCAGGGATCCGGAAACCAACCTGATTTACATCAGTCCAAGCGGTATGAATTACACTGACATCCGGCCGGAACATGTGGTTGTTATGGATGTGGATCTGAACATCGTTGACGGTGAAGCAGAACCTTCTATTGAAAAACATATGCATACAGCTGTTTACCGCAGCAGAGCAGACATAAATGCCGTTGTCCATACTCATCCTGTCTGGTCTACCATTCTGGGTGTCGTTAAACAGAATCTCCCGGCGGTGAGTGAAGATTTTGCCCAGATAGTTGGTGCTGAAGTTGAATTCTGTTCTACATATGAACTGCCGGGCACACCGGAACTGGGAATAGCAGCTGTTAAAGCTCTCAAAAACAACAATGCGGTAATGCTGCCGAATCATGGAGCCCTGTCTGTTGGAAATGACATGAAGATGGCTCTGAAAGTATGCCGGGTGCTGGAAAAGAATGCCCAGATTTATGTTTTTGCCCGCCTGATTGGACACCCCACCCTCTTTAAGCAAAGTGATATTGAGGCCATGCAGAATTTTGCCCGCACTCAGTACGGACGGAAAAACAGTCACCTTGCAGGCAAATAACATCTTGAAGGTCATTGACAAAAAAGAGTAAAAAACCCCATAAAACTCCCGGAGTATGAAATAGTGCGAAACTGGAACTTCTGGATTTTCCTTACTCTGCTGCTCAGCGTTGTTTCACTTTTTGTTGAACAGATGGACTTTGCCGGAGCCGCGGCGCCGATATTTACCAACCTGGTAGATTTCACCGTTCTGGGCATTCTTATTCTGGAACTGATATCCGGAATCAGGAAGGCCCCGTTCAAAACCATTTATCTGCGGCGCAACGCCGGTTCCATTATGTTTTCCCTTATATTTATAGGGTTGTTCTGCTACTCGAAGTACCTTACCTTTCACGGATGGTTCACAGGAACGGAAGAAAGCAACTTCGCTGTAGTGGCTGTTCGGAACTTTTTCCTTATTCTGAAAGTTTTCAGCCGTTACCGCCGCATCAACACTATTCTGGAAAACCTGCACATCCATCCGGCTCTAACCATTACATTGAGCTTTTTAATGGTTATTCTGGCAGGCACATGGCTGCTCATGATGCCGTTTACAGCGCAGGCAGGCCATGGGCTGCCCTTTATCAACGCCCTTTTCACGGCCACTTCAGCCGTCTGTGTAACGGGCCTGATTGTAGTGGATACAGCTGTGTATTTCAGCATCTGGGGCAAAATTGTCATTATGCTTCTAATACAGATAGGCGGACTGGGCATTATGGTACTCAGTTATTTTACGCTCTTTGTTCTGCGCAGGAAAGTATCGGTTGAACAGAAAAGCCTGGTATCCTACATGCTTTCCGAAGAAGACATGAACAATCTGGCCGGTATTCTGAAATCCATTGTGGGTATTACTTTTCTGATTGAAGGGATGGGCGCGTTTATTCTGACTTTGGGATTCAGGAATCTGCCGGATTGGCCTCATCGCATTTTTTACGGCGTTTTTCATGCTGTTTCGGCCTTCTGCAACGCCGGATTTGCCCTCTTCAGCGACAGTCTGGAAGGTTTTGCCGGACAGCCGCTTATTATTCTGACTGTTTCCATGCTTATTATTTTCGGCGGCCTGAGTTTCGGCGTTTTTACAAACCTGCGCGATGCCGTACGCGGCAAAGCCCGGATAAGCCTCAATACCCGTCTTGTCCTGAGCAGCACAGCCCTGCTCCTGCTTCTGGGAATGGCGGCTGTTTATCCGCTGGAGCATGTTCGGACCATGAAGGGCATGAGTTTGGGAAAACAGTATCTGGGTGCCTTCTTTCAGTCGGTTACGCTGCGCACCGCGGGTTTTAATTCCATATCTTTCAGTAATCTGGCTACCAGCACTCTGGTTATAATGATGGTTTTCATGTTCATAGGCGGTGCTTCGGGAAGTACGGCCGGAGGAATAAAGGTTAATACAGCCCGGGTACTGCTGGCATCCATCCGTTCCGCCTGGAAAGGCGAAGAGAAGGTTATAATCCATTCCATGAGGGTGGCTGAAGAAAAAGTGAACAGGGCCTTTCTCATTCTGCTGCTGGGGCTTGCCACTGTTCTAACTACGACATTCTGTCTTTCCATAACGGAAAATCTGCCCTTAAGAGACATTATGTTTGAATCAGTATCGGCTTTCGGCACTGTCGGACTCTCTACCGGAATTACCGGAAGCTTAAGTATCTTCGGAAAAACCGTTATTGTTTTTTCAATGTTTATCGGCCGGCTGGGACCGTTGACGCTGCTGACAGCGGCATCAACGGAACAGAAAAAAATCAGCATAAATTACCCGCAGGCCAATATAGCCGTCGGTTAGAACACAGGAGGAAAAAATGCCTGCAGCAAAAGGAAAAACATTCGCCATTATCGGACTGGGAACCTTCGGCAGCCGTCTCTGTGAAGAGCTGAGCAGCAAAGGCGGAGTAGTACTGGCCATTGATAACCAGAGCAATATGATAGAACGGGTTAAGGAAATTACAGCCCAGTCCATACTGGTAGACTCCACCGATGAAGAAGCCATGTCCCAGGTTCCCTTTGAAGATGTGGATACGGCGGTAGTGGCCATTGGAGACAACATTGAAGCCAGTATTCTTTCCACCGCTATTCTGAAAAAAATAGGCGTTCCCCGCATTATTGCCCGCTCACTGAGCGACATACACCAGAGGGTTCTGCGGCAGGTAGGGGCCGATGAAATAATCAACCTGGAAATTGACGCGGGAGTTAACCTGGCCCAGAAACTTATTTCTCCCGACATACTGGACAGCATTCCCATATCCGACTCCATCAGCCTGGCCGAAGTACTTACCCCCCAGGAATTTGTGGGAAAGTCGCTGATTGAACTGGACCTGCGCAAAAAGATGAATATAACAGTGGCAGCTATCCGCAGGATGAATCTTTCCATTGATGAGGAAGGGAACACCATCCGCGGCGAAAACATACTCTTTCCAGGCCCCAATGATTTACTGGAAAAAACAGATGTTATGCTGGTTATTGGAGAGAACGAACCGCTCAGCGCCTTTAAGGAGCTCCAATGACCATAACCGTTAACCGTAAAATTTTAATACTCATGGCACTGTTGATTTTGGCCATGATTCTGTCCCTTGGGATTCTTGGATTTATTCACATTGAACAGGCAGACCGTGAAATTGCGGAATCGCTTCTGTTCTGGAGTATTGTCTCGGCCGTTGTTTCCGCGGCCCTGTTTGCCGCGGTGCTTCTGAAGGCCGCCTCACTCAGCCGGAGTCTGGACCGCCTTATCAGTCAGGGCGCCCACCGGGATCTGGTTCCGGGCCGCGACTTTATGACACTGGGAAAACTCGGAAAACAGCTGACAACCATTTTTAACCAGATAAGCCGGCAGAATCTCCTGAAGGCACGGAAAATCAGCTCCATGCACGATCTGGTGGAATTCCTGGTAAAGAACGCCCAGCGGCCCACTGTTGTCTGCGATGTAACCGGCGTTATCCATTATGCGAATGAGGATGTGAAAGAATCCCTCAACATAGACAGAATGGACATTATGGGTGAACGGCTGGATATAGTGGCCTCTTCCATTCCTTTTGCGGACATCCGCGCCGTACTTCTTCAAAGCCGTCAGCCGGAAGACAGCATAGACAGCCAGTACAACTTTACCTGCTATCCCATTGAAAACAGCGCCGGTGATCTGGCCTACATTGTTTTTCTGTTCAACTCAAAAGCCAACTATTTCAGCCGCAGGGAAACCAGGCAAATTACCGGAACTCCCCGCTGGAACGGACTGGCATCAGGAATAGGCGCTTTAATGAAAGGCCGTTTCAGAAACAAACAATAAGGAGCCGCTTATGACCGCTGAAATATGGCTGAACGCTTTTCTGGCCCTTTTTGCCATTCTTAATCCCATCGGTCTTGTCCCTATTTACGCGGAATACATTGGAGAACTGGACTGGAAAACACGGTTTAACATGTTTAATATCAGCGTACTGACCGGTTTAATAACCATGACCATTATGACACTGACCGGCCAATGGCTTATGAGCCGGGTTTTTCAGATTGATATTCAGATGTTCCGCATTACAGGCGGCCTTCTGCTGACCGTTCTGGCTGTCCGCTACATTGTTTTTCCGCCCCGGCAGGGACCGCGCTACACCAGAGAAGATGACATTACTTCCCAGGCACTGGAATTCGCTGTGGTGCCCATGGCTGTTCCGCTGATGGTTGGTCCGGGTTCCATTGTAACGGGCATTCTTCTGCTGGATCAGTACGGATACGCTGTAACACTCTCGTCTCTGGCCGCAATTTTCCTTCTCTGCTGGATTATATTTCAGCTCACTCCGTGGTTCAGCCTGCTGATGGGAAAAGTGGGCCGGATGGTTATAAGCCGGGTTCTGTGGATTTTTATCGGCGCTATCGGCGTGAAGTATCTGGTAACGGGTATTCAGAACTACTTCGGGCTGTAAGAGCACTCAGGAGCGGCCCAGCTGCACCATAATAACCGCGACATCCGAGGAGCGGACACCGGGAACCCGGGAAGCCTGCCCCACACTCAGCGGCCGGACAATTTTCAGTTTTTCCC
>PDRU01000101.1 GCA_002748225.1 Spirochaetales bacterium
CGTACCCGGTTCTCCGAAGAAAGGGCAAGTCCGGCACTGACAGAAAGCGGAATTTCCCGCGTCAGTTCTTTGGCTCCGCATTCCTTAATAAGCATTTCACGGATCTGGTTTGTTGTGAAATCGCGGAACTGCAGTTCAACAAACAGCCAGATAACCCGGTGGAACTGGGAGTCAATTTCAGGGAAAAATTTGTTAAACAGAATTTTTTCTTCAATTTCTTTAACAACATCGTTTATAATCTGTGACGCTTTAACGGTTGTACCTTTGGATTCCTTTTCCTGATTGGCGTTGTAGTACTTCCATACATCCACTACATGCAATTTGGGAGACGCGTGATTTTTAACGGTGTATTCGTTATACGATGCCTGACGGCTTCCGACGTCGGGGCGCATCATTCTGTGAAGAAAGGTAATCAGGTTAATTTCCATTATATCTGCATCGGGGCGGTCTTCCAGATAAAAACTCACCTGCAGGGGCGTCTCTGTAATTTCCCTGAAAATATCAACGGCCGCGGTTTCAAATTCGGCTCTGTCCATTCCCCGGACAAGAAAGCAGAATTCATCTCCGCCGAAACGGCCCGGTGTTGCTTTATTGTTTAAATTACGGGCTGCTTCCAGCAGACGGTTAGCCAGAGCAATGAGCAGTTTATCTCCAAAATCATGACTGACCGCGTCATTAAAGATTTTGAAGTTGTCCATATCAATGAATATAAGTCCGGTTTTTTCTCCCGGTTTGAAAAATGACTCACGCAGCAGGAATGTTAAATGCTGCCTGTTGTACAGCCCTGTAAGGTTATCCCGGCGCCCCCGGATATAAGCCAGACAGGATTCAATATTTTCACTGAACGTGTGAAACAACTCCAGAAAACGTCCGTACCTGTTTAGAATACTTTCTCCCAGAACCAGCAGTTCTTTACTGTCCTTTTCATTGCCCCGGCCCGGCAGCCGGCGGGAGAGGTTTTTCTCCAGGGCTTTCGGATTATCAGTAAGACATTCTGTAACAAAAAAGAACAGATAATCCTTCAGGTCGGTAATGCCCAGCAGAAGCGCGTCTTCATTGACGCCGTTCCATAGTTCTGTACCCATAAGGTACTGGTTGGGATCCTGAGGATTCTCGGGGCGGTTTCCGGTAATGGGCAGATTCATATAGAGAATAATGCGGCCGCCGTAGACGTTACTCAGGGGAATAACAAGAAACTGTTTTTGGAGAATATCGGAGGGGCTTAAAGGCTCCTTGTAAACCGAATAGGTTCTTTCAGCCGTATCCGAACTGTCAAAGAGGCGCAGCATCCGCAGCAGATCCGAGTCTTCCGAGTAGAGGTAGAAACGGGAAATACCAAAGAAGTTTTTCAGGAGGTTCAGATAAACCATCAGAATTTTGTGAAGATTCTCCCCGAAATTCAGTGCTCTGAGCCGGTGAATATCCAGGAAGGACTTCCAGCGGAGATTCCTCTCAATTTCTTCCTGCCGCATAACCGATACAACAACATCAATCAGTTTTCCGGTATATTCGGTAAAGATTTTTATAAATTGATGAGTCAGATTTTTTTTACGGGGATTAAGATAGCCGGTCGAACGGCTGATCATTTTCAGGCTCAGCCGTGAAACTTCTCCAGACAGATTCTCCTGCCGCAATTCCATGTCGTTATTGGAGAATTCCTTGCCGTTGTTTTTTGCCGGGGCGTAGTGTTTATCCATTCGATCAAAACGCTGCCGGCGAAACCCGAATTCATCAAATTCCACCTGGAGTGAGCCTGTGGTTATGAGTTTTTCATCTCCGGCGGCTTTTATATAGACTTCACAGAGTTCCAGATCGAAAAGTGTCCACGCGTAATTCAGAATTTGATGGATAATGCCGAAGAATTTCTGACTTCGGTTTTTTTCCTTGAACCAGACAGCCGGATCTGAATTGAAGGAATACAGGACATGAAAGAAATTCAGCATTTCCTTCAGCTGCAAATCTTCCAGTTTAAAACGGATCAGTTCAATAAGTTCCGGGCAGGGCAGGGAATGAAACTGGAAAGATATCAGCAGAACGCCCTGGCGGAACCAGTATTCATTTTCGGTAATGGCCAGATGCGTGCTGTAGTTTCCCGGTTCCCTTCCGTACATTATATCCAGGAATAAACTGACTTTTGGCCCCGAAGGCAGGGGACTCCACAAAAGGGTTTCCAGTTTGTTGAATATGGTTCTGTCATTGTATGCAGGACAGCTAACCGAAAAGTCCTGCGGCGAGGAGAGAGTGCGGAATCTCCAGGTAAGGGCATATCTGCCCCGGGAGAAAGAGCGGCAATAACCCCGCTGAATCAGTACTTTCAGTATTTGATCCGCGCTGTCCCTGAAAAGCTGTTTAAGGTCTTTTTCTGTCAGAATTCCGGTTTCGAGAGTGTCTTCTCTTGCTTTGGGATGTTCTTCAACGAGTTTATACGCTGAACGTTCGTAGGAGCCGCCGCTTCGCAGGTTGTATGTTCGGATCCGCGCAATATTTTTGGACAGATTCAGCAGGGAATCAATACCGTATCCCTGAATGGGTTGAGACTCTACATTAGTTATCCCGGCCGAATTGTTCACAAATGCTCTAACACCTGCTGCACATCTCTCAGTTGATACATACGGTACTGATTATGGCGCATTTCAGGGGGGAATGTATATGTTTATATGGCAAAAACAGCTCAAAAATCTTTTGCCGTTTTTAATTAAACAAATATCCGTTTACCAGGCTTTCCAGGTATTCCTGCCGGCCGCTCCTTACATCCGGCTCTCCCTCTTCTCCCAGGGCTGCCAGTTCTTCCAGACTAGAATGCGCCAGGCCGCCTGCAGCCCCAGGGCAAAGGCGTCCATGCCGGCAATGTGGGCCAGGAATAAATCCTGCGGGTCGGTGGAGTTGCGGCGCCGCTTGGCGTCAAAATTCAGTCCGCCGGTGGTAAATCCGCCCATTTGCAGAATTTCAAGCATGGCCTGGGTTGTCTGGTAGACATCTGTGGGGAATTCGTCGGTGTCCCATCCGTTCATAAGGTCGCCCCGGTTGGCATCGACACTGCCCAGAAGTCCGGCATCGCGGCACACGCGTAAATCGTGAGCAAAATCGTGTCCGGCCAGAGTGGCGTGATTGGCCTCAATGTTGCACTTGAAGTCTTTATCCAGGCCGTAATGCCGCAGGAAACCGACAACGGTTGCCGCGTCAAAATCGTACTGATGCTTACTGGGCTCCATGGGTTTGGGCTCAATGTAGAAGGTTCCGGTAAAACCGGCTTTTCTGCCGTAGTCGCGCGCCATGCTCAGAAAACGCGCCATGTGGTCCAGTTCCCTTTTCATATCGGTGTTCCAGAGGGTCATATAGCCTTCCCGGCCTCCCCAGAATGTGTAACCGGCTCCTTCCAGCTTAATGGTGGCGTCTATGGCGGCTTTTACCTGGTGTGCCGCGTGTCCCAGAACGGCGAAGTCGGGATTTGTGGCCGCTCCGTTCATGTATCTGGGGTGGGAAAACATATTAGCCGTGCCCCACAGAAGTTTGACACCGGTTTCCTTCTGCCGCTCTTTGGCCATGTCTGTAATGCGTATAAGATTTTTCTCGAATTCCGCCTGTGTTTTTCCTTCCGGAGCCATGTCGACGTCGTGAAAGCAGTAAAAAGGCGCGTCTATTTTGGTAAAAAACTCAAAAGCCGCGTCCAGTTTTTTTCTGGCGGCTGTTACTGGATCGGGATCGGCCCAGGGATAAAAATGCGTGGCCCTTCCGAAGGGATCGGTACCGTCTCCGCAGAAGGAATGCCAGTAGGCAATGGAAAACCTCAGGTGTTCTTTCATTGTTTTACCGCCCACTTTCTGCTGGGGGTTGTAAAATTTGAACGCCAGCGGATTATCCGATGTTTTTCCCTCGTACTGTATTTTTCCCATACCCGGGAAATACTCCTTATCTCCTGTAAATACCTTATTCATAAATAATTTCTCCTTTTCCAATTTTAATTTTGATTTTTAACTCCTGACTCCCTCACTTCCCCGCTTATCGGTACAGCGGGGAGAGGGCTTCCAGCCAGCTCAGATAGCGGCTGTAGGCTTCCGTGTATGCCGCCTGCAGGGATGTATCCGGTTCGCAGAAAGCCTGCTGGTCCAGCAGAACGTGTTCGTCGGTGAGCTCTTCGAGTTTCTGCTGGCCGCCGCCGCCGAGCATCCATGCCGCCTGCAAAGCGGCGCCCAGCGCGGCGGCTTCGGTCTGAAGGGGAATACGCACCGGCACGCCCAGAACATCGGCCGCCATCTGGCGCCACAGAGAACTTTTAGCTCCGCCCCCGATCATTCTGATTTCCCGGACTTCAAATCCCAGCTCCCGGAAACGTTCCAGACCTGTTTTCATGCCGTACACCGCCGACTCCAGAGACGCGCGTGCTATGTTTTGAGGTGAATAATTGGCGGCTGTCAGCCCCATAATACTGGCCTTTCCCCGGGGAAGGGCCGGCACTCTCTCTCCGTTAAAGAACGGCAGCATGGCAACCCCTTCGGCGCCTGCCGGGGCCCGTGATGCTGCCTGATCAATTTCCTTCACTTCCATATTGAAGAGTTCCCGTGTCAGTTCCGTCGCTACAGTGCAGTTCATGGTACACAAAAGGGGCAGCCAGCCGCCCGTTGAAGAACAAAACGCGGCCAGTACACCCCGGGGATCCACCACAGGGCTTTTGCTGAAACCGTAAAGGGTTCCGCTGGTGCCCATGCTCATGGTAATAACGCCGTCGCGGACGCATCCGGTACCCAGAGCTCCCATCATGTTATCGCCGCCTCCGCTGGAGACGGGAATGCCGGGTTTCAGACCCCACAGCGCGGCAGCCTCTTCGCTGACGCGGCCGGCCTCTTCATCAGGTTCAACAAGCGGAGGAAGAGCGTTCTTTAAATGAGGATCAATGGCCTGAATAAGATCTTCCCGCCACTGTTTTTTCCGGATATCCAGAAGCCCTGTTCCCGAGGCATCGCCGTATTCCATAAAGGCCCGGCCGGTCAGCCTGTAGTTGAGGTAGTCGTGGGGAAGCATAACCCAGCGCATCCTTTTGTAAAGGTCTGCGTGGTGTTTTTTCAGCCAGAGAATTTTTCCGGCAGTGTATCCCGGAGCAATAATGTTGCCCGCCGCTGAAAGGAGTTTCTGCTCACCTCCGAACGCGCGGGTAATTTCAC
>PDRU01000097.1 GCA_002748225.1 Spirochaetales bacterium
GCCGGATTAAGCGGCTTGTTCCTTCCGTAAAAGAGGCAATAAGCAGCGCCCGGACTGTATGCGACTTGGACGCCGGAACGGCAATGGAGCCCCCCACCCACGGCAGCGGACGGCCGGGCATGCGGCCTGTTACACGTTGTGTCATAGTGAAACGTTAGAGGGGGACGGAGGCCGAGTCAAGATGAGGATGTTATGGGGCCCGCCCTGAATGAATTTCTTTTCCATAAAAAGCTGTAAAATACGGAAAAAACCGATATAATAGGGGTATGAAGTACCGAATTCCTGTTGTAAAAAAGATTATCGTTATTGCCGCGGTAATGCTGCTGGGTACCCTGCTGCCGGCCTTCGGGGCAACTTTTAACTGGACAGGAGCAGTCAGTACCGATTGGGATACCCCTGGCAACTGGGATTCTGGTTCTGTTCCCGGCTCGGGCGATGGTGTTAATATACCGAGTGGTACACCGCATGCCCCCGCCCTGAGCTCTGATGTTGCAATTGCTGGGTTAGTAATAACGCCAACAGCTTCTTTAACATTAAATAACTATAATTTGACGGTTACCTCTGATACTCTTCTAGCGGGTTCTATTACCGGTACAAACAGTAATATCACGTTGGGGACAGTGGGCGCTTCCACTCTTTATTTGAGCGGTAATATTACAACCGTAAGTGGGAATATAGATATTAACCATGTAAATATAACGGCGGCTCCTGCTGCTACACCTCAAATAGTAACAGGCATCGGTAACATTGATCTTCATGGTCTGGTTGACAGTACTGATCTTACTCCCCGGAATCTGACAGTTGCTGCCGGCGGTGCTGGAGGAACTCTTACCCTGAACCAGGATGTCGGCAGCCTACGAGCTTTGGGAACTGTAAACTTCCACGCTTCTGCTATTCATCTGGGGGCTGGTCTGTCATCATTGAGCGCAACGGATTTTACATTTTCCGGAGCTATTGAATTAACAGCTGATACTTCTTTTAATTTCAGCGGAACATCCCTGGTTTTTAACTGTCCCATTGACAGCGACACCGCTGGCCCCTGGGATTTGACGGTTACTGCCGGCGGCGCTGGAATTCTTACCCTGGACCAGGATGTCGGCGGCGTACGAGCTTTGGGAACTGTAAACTTCCACGCTCCTGTCATTCATCTGGGGGCTGGCCTGTCATCATTGAGCGCAACGGATTTTACATTTTCCGGAGCTATTGAATTAACAGCTGATACCTCTTTTAATTTCAGCGGAACATCTTTGGTTTTTAACTGTACCATTGACAGCAACACCGCTGGCCCCTGGAATCTGACGGTTGCTGCCGGCGGCGCTGGAACTCTTACCCTGAACCAGAATGTCGGCGGTACACACGTTTTGGGAACTGTAAACTTGAGCGCTAACCCTCCCGGCACTCCCGGTATTTTTCTGGGGGCCCCAATACTTGCTGTAGATATATCCATAGCCGGTAACATAGCCCTGACGGCCGATTGCGGTCTTGAGGCTGATCCTGTTGCCGGAACCATTGGTATTGGAAATATCAGCGGCAATTTTAACTTTGTTATGGCCGCCGGCGGCCAGATTACTTTTAACGGGACGACCGGGAATATTGATTTAACGGGTGCCAATAACACAGTTCTGATTCTTGATTCAGATCAGAACATAAGTAGCAGCTCTCACATTATTAAAGTGCATTCGCTGTATTTAACCCATCAGAGTTCCCCGCCTACCCCCCCCCCCGCCACCTCTCTGAACAATATTTCCAACGATGTGGAGGTAATTGCCTCGGACAGGAGCGGAGCCTTTGTGTTTAGAAATTCGGACGCGCTTGAAATTGGCTCTGTATCACCACCGTTTGGAGGTCCTGTTATAAACGGCATAACAACCAGTAACAGTGATATTTTTGTTGGAACCCGATCGGGTATTCTGACAGTTAATCAGCCGGTGAGCAGCGGCACGGGAGCGGGTAATATCAGCCTGCAGGCAAGGAATACTACAGTCCCTGTAACTACCTATACAAATCTGAATATTAACAGCGTTGTGGATGCGGGTAACGGAAATATTACCCTGAGAGGTACTCCTGTTAATCTGGGATTCGGGCTGAGGGGGCATGATATTGATCTCGGTATCATAGATATTGTCTTGACAAACCATATCACCTTAAATGCTGTCGGTACAATTACCTTTGGTGGCACCCTTAAAAGCGATCCCTCCGGCCCCTGGGATCTGTTTATAAACGCTGGCGGAGCAAGTGTGGCCCTAAATGGCGATGTCGGCAATCCCGGTGTTCCGCCGGCTTTTAAGCCTGTTAAAAATCTAAATGTTGCTGCTGCTTCAGTAAATCTGGCAGCCGGAATTTCTTTTAACCTGAGCGAAAATCTTACCATTCAGGGCGGCTGTACCTTTAACGCCAATAACAGCAGTATGAATATAGGCGGTTCTGTAACAGGCGCAGGTATTTTGAACGGGCAAACCAGTTCAATAACAATTGGCAGACATTTATCCATAGGAACATTCAACTGCGTCACATCAAGTGTTAAGTTTAATTCCGGTCTTTTTGCTGCAGGTAACAAACGGCATATTTGCTACCAGCATGCATAATCTGACAGTTAACGGCAACACTGTTATTTCCAGCTCAGGTTCTATACAGGATTCCTCCGTTGCCAATGGCGGCACATTAACATTTGGAGATGCCGGCACTGATACACTGACTCTTAGATCGCTCATTGCTACACAAAACGGTACCATTGTTGTTAACGCGGCAACCACGGTAAACGTTTCTTCGTTTTTGTCAACAGGAGCGGGCAGCGGTTCCATTCAAATTGGCAGTGTCTCCGGTGATAGTCTTTTTGTTATGGACAGCGGAAATTTGTCCCTGAATGGTGATATTAATTTAACAAATCCCTGTATCCTTATTATTAATTCGTCCGGAGATATTAACGGCTCTGCTCACAGCATTGCGGCTGATACCCTTTTGCTTGAGGGCTCTGGTTCTACTATCTTAAACAACAGCGCAAATAATATAGGGGTAATAGCTTCATCCCGGAACGGGTCTTTTGAGCTCAGGAATTCGTCCTCTATGCAGATTGCATCACGCGCAGTCAATTCAACAATTGCCGGAGTAAATATTAACCGTTCGGTAAACGGCATAACTACAAACGGCCAGGATATTGCCGTAGAAACTATTAATGGGAATTTAACAGTAGCTGCTCCGGTAAGCAGCGGCCCGGCGGCCGGCGGGGATATTTTGCTGATTGCAAATAATAGTGCAGGCCCCATAGTATATTCAGATTTGAATATTACAGACTTCGTAAACGCGGGTACCGGAAATATGCTCTTAATGGGTGATCCGGTTAATCTGGGTGCCAATCTGAAAGGAGCGCATCTTAATGTAACCCGCTCTATTGTTTTAACAGCCCATGCATATCTGGAGTTTAGCGGAAACCTGTTGGACTTTACCTGTACCATTGACAGCAATAACGACCCTGCAGGCCCCTGGAATTTTATACTTGCCGCCGACGCTGCCACTACGCATGTGGATTTTAGAGATAATATAGGTGTGCGTGCCGGGTATAGTCGTGTTAACGACTTAATTATTAACGCGCACACAGTAAGTCTGCAGGCGCCCCTCTCTGCAATATCTCTGGCAGGTAATCTTTTTATTTCTGCCGCTGGTTCTTTTTTTAATAATACGGCCAGGGCTGTTACTCTGGACGTAGAGGGTTCTGTCAGCGGCGCAGGTACTCTGATTGCGGGAAACAGCTCCATTAATATTGGAGGAGAGCTTTCAATAACCACGTTCAACTGCGGCACTTCAACCGTTACATTTGACACGGGCACAGACGTGTCATTGAATTCCTATATCTTCCATAATATGGTTATTAATAAACCCGGCGGTTCAATTACCAGCACTGGGAGCATTGTTGTTTCCAACAGTCTTACCATGAGCGCGGGAACCTGGAATGCCAGTCCCTTTCCCTCCACTTTTATGCACATTATAACGGGCGGATGGGATTCCAGAGGTATTACGTTTAATGCGGGAGGCAGTGCCATTCGGCTTTTAGGAACCGATCCAATTTTTTTCACCAGCGGTCTTGGAGAGCCGTTTTATAATCTTATAACGGAGAATAACAGAACTCTCGGCTCTAATGTGGCGGTGAGTCAAAATCTGCTGATACAGGCAGGTACCTTATCCGTTAATAATCATACTCTGGATGTGGAAGGGTCTGTTGCCGGGGGAGGCGGGGGACCCGGGGTACCTCCGGGAGCGCTGCATGGCGGGAACGGTCATATATATATAGGGGGAAATTTGCAGCTGGATTCAGCGAGATTTCATTGCGGTACTTCAACCATTACGTTTGATACGGATCAGAATTCCATTATACCCCGCACTGTTTATCATAATATTGTGGTAGCCAAAGACGGCCCGGGAACTGGTACAAATAATAATGTTATAACTCTTATGGGTCCATGGTCGGCCGCTAATCTGAGCATTTCCCAGGGCAGATTGTATGCTAATGGAGATTTGACTGTGACCGGTACGGTCCGGCTGAAAAGCAGCACTCCGGCCGGCCTGCCCGTACTGGATATGCTTAACCATAACTTTAATTTTGCCGGTTACGATGCTTCGCCCGGGGCCGGCGGTGTGCATGAGGGAGAGCTGCGGCTGACCGGAGAACAGGCGCAGCAGACTATGCCGGTTCTGGGCGCTTCCTTTGAGCGCTACGGACTGATAACCTATTACGCCGGTTCGTCAAACGGTGCAATCCGAATGGCTCATTTCTGGAATCTCACTGTAGATGCCGCCGGACGTCTTATATATCTGAATAACCCTGTAACGGTGTACGGTTCTTCGAACCCCTATGGTAACGGCACTTTAGCCACGCCTGTTACGGGGGCCGGATTGAATGGACTGCGGATAAGTAATGGTATATTCATCTGTGCCGCGCCAGCGAATACCATTACGCTCTACGGTTCCTTTATTGTGAGCGGGTTGGCAACATATGTGCACTCGGACAGTTCGCTTGTTTTTATGGGGAATGCCCCCTCTTATATAGCCGGTAATAACCTCTATCATAAATTTATTGCCGATGATGCCTCTGTAGCCGGTAAAATATTCTACATTCAAAACGGCCGCAGCTTTACCCTTCCTGACGACCCGTCGGCGGAAGTTCGGATTCATGGAACAAACCTTCATCCGCCCGGCGGCTCATTAATGCCGCCTCCTTTGAGTTTTCCCAGCCCGCGCAGTTATGTGTATCTTGTATCAGCGGCTCCCGGCAGCCCCCCGTTGTACTGGTTGTTTAATAAACAGGCGGCCGCGGTGGTAGATTTACAGTATGTCTATCTTCTGCATTCGGACGCGAGTGCTCATCCGCAGGTTGTACCTCCAGATGTAGAAACTGAATACTGTCCGGGGTGGATAAGAACGGTTTTTGTTGAACAGTCCTGGACTCAGGATGTTAATTCCAATGGACGCATAGACCGGATTGTTGTTGAGGCTGGCCCGGCCCTGAACATGAATTTCACTTCGTTTACGGCCGAGGTGGACGGCTATACGGTATTAAATTACGATCATCCGGCCGCTATGCCTTCCAATCAGTTTGCCATTGAGCTGGAGGAAGGAGCGTATCTGGATACCGGAGTAACACCGGCATGGCGCATAGTGAGTAACAACTCGCTGAGAGATACAACCATTAACGGCCTTCTTTCGCTGTACAATGGTATATTGCCCTCAATTCCGGTTGCCAAGAGTGAAGAGATTCCCTACGATGAGGCGCCTCCGCTTATCGGCTACACGCTGGCAGCGGCCGACAAGAATGAAATTTTTGTCCATTTTTCCGAGCCTGTTATACAGACTGGCGGGCTGACAGAAATAGCGGCCGGGAATTTTAATACGGCAGCAGGGGGGGGCATTGCGTCTTTGAGGCGTGTTTCGCCCAGCCCCGCTCCGGGTAATCAGGGAATGCGGGAGCTTCTGCTTATTACAAATACAGATATCAGCGCGGCTGATATTGCCGGAGGAGCCGTTTCACTGGCGGTTAATTCCGGAGCGATAGAAGACTTTGCCTCTCCGTCCAGTACGCATGTTTTTGACGCAACTGATCCGCCGGACACGGGCAACGCGCTTTTCAGTCTGAATCACCGCATTTCCGATGTGGGGCTGGGCATTGCGGGAAACGGCATTGTAGAGCCTGTGTTTGCCCGGGCAAGCGGTACTCCTGCTGCGGGCGGAAGCGGTCCGGGAATGGTAACCCGTTTTGACGGGAGTGAATTCCTGGAAGAAGAAGATTTTGTTCTGCAGGCTCACCGCTACAGCGGTTTAGGCTTTAACCCGCAGCTGGTGTATGCCAATGCCATACCGTCAATGTACAGAAATGGAGCTTTATGGCTTCCTTCCTTTACGGAAACCAGCGGTTCGGGAAACTTTTCCGGTTTGGTTCCGCGTCCTTTTTCCGGAACATTGTCAGGCGCTGGTTCGCTTAACGGTAATTTAATTGATTATACCCTTAACGCTTCTGATCCCATGGTTATGTATGGAAAGAACTTTGAGTTTTTCTTTTACAATGCCGCCGCTGATCTTTACATGGGCCGTCTGGAAGATGATACGGCTTCCAACTGGTACCGCGGTGTCCGTCCGTGGATTATTCCCATAAACGAGGTTGCCCTGCAGGCCGGCGGTGTTACCATAATGAATAATGTTATAAATCCGTCTCAGAATGAGCTTGTTTCTCTTTCTTATGTTGTAAAGAGCGATGGTATGGCCACAGTTCAGGTTTTTGATTTATCGGGAGATCTTGTCGAGGTGCTTCAGCGGGGATATCAGGAAGCCGGCAAATATTTTGTATCGTGGAACGGGCGGAACCGTTCGGGCCGTATTGTGGCCCGGGGGATATATTTTATCCGGTTTGTGGGCCCGGGGGGCATTGATCAGGTACGTAAGGTTCTGGTTATAAAATAGCAGGCGGCTGTTGCAGGCTGCCCGCTGTGTCTGCCTCAAAGTGTTTTATAAGCGCTTTACTGTGAGGCACGGCTGTTTTTACCCAGCGGAAGTATATTTCCCGCGCGTCAGCGGGATCCAGCCGCCAGGGAAGGTTCTCGTTTCTCAGACGCCGGCTGAGAACGTGCAGGACAATAGCCGCGGAAGCGGATATGTTAAAACTTTCCACAAATCCCACCATGGGAATTGTAATAAAGACATCCGCCGCGTCCCGTACCTGCTTGGAAATACCGTGTTTTTCCGTGCCGAAGACAACCGCAACAGGCCCTGCTGCCAGATCCAGTGTTTCCGGTACGGCTTCATTTTCTCCATGAGGGCTGGTTGCGGCAATGCGGAAACCCCTTTCTTTAAGGGCTGAAAGAACCTGAGGCGTTGATGTGGGCTTTTCCGCGGAGGTGAGTGTTTTCACGGCCCTCCGGCGTGACTTAACCGACAGGGGAACATCTTCCCGGCGCTTATAAACATTGACATCCAGCCATTGGGCTGTGCCCATGTCCACGTTTTCATCAGAGCGGAAAAGGTTGCGGTTCTGAATGGCATGCACTTCCTGAATTCCCAGAGCGTCGCAGTGGCGTAATACCGCGCTGCCGTTGCGGGGGTCGTAGAGGTCTTCCAGTACGCAGCACAGATAACGGGTCCGCTGCGCCAGAACCGTTTGAAGCCGGGCCTTTCTTTCGGCGGTCAGAAAGCCTTCCAGGTAGTTTTGAAGCTGAATATCTTTTTCCGTAAGCACCTTTTGAGCATACCCGGGAGCGCAATAAGGGTCCAGCGGGCTTCCCTTACTGCCCCTGAATGGCGAAAATAGAGGTATGTATTTTCGGCGTTTGGTCATTTGGCCGGTAACAGCAGTTGTTTTTCTGGCGGCCTGTATCTTAACGGGCTGCCGAACTGCGGCAGAACTGGTGCTTGACGATGCAGCCTTCCGCGGGGATATGGTAGAGGCCGCCGCCCGGGGCGAACAGTTTCGTATCCGGCCCGAAGATTATCCGGAAATCAGCAGGCTGTTCAGTGATGACAATCCCCTCTACAGGCAGGCGGCTGTTTTACTGGCGGAACAGACAAATAAATCATTCTTTTATCCGCTTATTATTCTGGCTGCCATGGATGCGGTGCCGGAAGTTTCCCGTACAGCGCGGAAGGTTATTGCCCGGAATCCGGAAGAATACCGCTCGGACCTTTCAGCGTTTATAACCGGGGGAACAAGCGTTCAGCGGGCGGGCGCGGCCGAAATTCTTGCGGAAACCGGAACGGAAGATATGGTGCCTCTTTTAACAGGACTGTTTGCCAATCCTGATCAGGAGGTGCGTAACCAGGCTTCTCTGGCTGTGTGGAAACTGGCAAAGAGGGAAAATCCGTTTCTGCAGGACCGTCTGAACAGTTTAAATTCCCTTGAGCAGGCCGCCGCGGTTCACAGTCTGGGGCTGTACGCTCATTCAGATGATTTGCTGTTTTTTACTTCGCTGTTCTCTGCGGAAAATGCCATACTTCGGCGTGAAGCCCAGCAGGCCGTGCTGCGGCAGGGAGAAATGGCCCTGGGTATTCTTCACCGTATGGCTCTGGATAAAGCTCAGCCTTACCGCGGGCGTCTTTCCGCTTTGGAGGTTATTCAGGGAATGCGCTCTCCCTACAGTCTGAGTACTCTTATTGAGCTGCTGGAAGACTCCAATCCGGACATTGTGCTTAAAGTGCGTTCCATACTGGGAACTTACGGACGGGAGTCTGTTAATGCTCTGGGACGCCTCTACGAAACAGAATCAGCCGATTACCGGATGTACGCGGTGGAGCTTCTGGGAAATATACCTGCAGATTCCTCCATACGCATTCTGGTTTCAGCTTTGGACGATCCTGTTCCTGCTGTCCGCAGATCAGCTCTGAAATATTTAAAAGGCTTTGGTGAAGAAGCCTGGCCGGTTTTGCGCGCCCTGATGGATTCTTCCGATGAGAGCCTGCGGATTGCCATACTTGGAATTTTAAGAGATGAAGGCGACCCCTGGCTGCTGCGGAAAGAGCCTGACACCTTAAACAGTTTCGCATTAGCGCAGCTGGTTATTCATTCTCCTTACAATGTTCTGGAAGATTATCTGAAACGGATAGATGCTTCGGCTTCTGCCGCGGAAATAGTTCTTTCTCTGCAAAGAGCGTGGGAAGCAGCCGGAGAATTTCAGCAGCTGGAAAACCGTATTCTTTCCAGTAATAATTCATATATTTACGCCTGGCGCCAGAGAGAACAGGCCTTATCCGCCTCAAAAAAAACTCTTCAGCAGTCTTTCAGTGTGCTTCATGAGTATTTCCAAAGTTCTGATCCGGCCCTGCTGAGCCGGGCAGAAGCACTGCGCCGTGAAAGTTTGAAATATGAAAATGAGAGTAATGAATGGGCAAAACGTATGAAGGCCATGGATAAAAACGCCCGTGTAAGCGGGAAGAAGAATCTGGAACGTTACCGTATTCTGAGAAATACACTGGTTAAAACCTGGGAATATCTTACTCCCGAGTATAAAGAAACAGCCGAAAAAATTTACGCCGAAAGTAATTTGGATCCTGCAATTCTGTACAGTGAGCTGTCTTTAGCTGAATAAAAAAGGGGCTGCCGGTAATACCGCACAGCCCCTCGGGAGCGGAAGTGACGGGGCTCGAACCCGCGATCTCCGGCTTGACAGGCCGGCGCGATAACCAGCTTCGCTACACCTCCAACTCAGTGGAAAATCAATTTATGTTATCTGAGGGGTTTGGTCAAGGGGTAAAAAAGCGGGGGGCTCGTTCTGCGGCAGCCCCGGCGTGCGCTTTACTTTATAAAGAAAGAGGCTTAAATCAAAACTGATCGTTGCCTCTTTCTTTAATTTTTTACAGGGATTTTTTTAATTAGCTTTATTTACCATGTACCCAATCCCACGTTGGCGAGGATAAAACCGCCCAGAGTACCTCCTATTATTGAATATATAAGAGAAGGAACTGCTTTTTTGAATTTTCCTCCAAGGTACAGGGATGAAACGAAGAGGCCCCAGAAGGCAGACCAAGCCTGATCAACCCATGGAGCTTCAACTCCCTGGACAACAAATCCGGCGCCGTGGTTTACTGTCCACATACCGCCAACAATAAATCCCGCTGCAACGAATCCACCGAGAATACCGACATTTTCTACCAGCGGTACCCAAAGTTTTGAAATTATAAAACCAAAGACAAATCCTCCGGCAACGGTTGTAAGAGCTGCAGCAAACATACTATTCCTCCGATTTTTGCGATTGTTTTGTGATGATTCCCGCAACTAATCCGCCGAGTGCTCCACCAAGACCGAGAAAGAAGATTGTTGGTACTGAGTGGATAATATTCAATCCCTTGAACATTCCCATAGTCATTCCGGCAACGGCAATCCCAAGTGCCATGTCTACCCATGCTGCTCCAGGTTTATTTGTAATGGCACCACAGAAGTGGTTAAGGCCCCATCCGAGGCTGATTGTAACCAATCCAGCCAGCCAGCCTCCCATCCAGCCGTACTGCTGGGCAAGACCGCCCCAGACGGCAAATACTAATATTCCGGCTACCATGGCGCCGAAAAGTGTTCCCAAGTGCTTCACAATTTTTCCTCCGTTAAGTTTTTTGTACACAACCCGAACGTGTGGAAAAATGATTAAAACGTTTTGAACGTTTTTTCACACCCATCTTAGGACGCTTTTATTTGCTTGTCAACTTATATTTTGAGAAATCCATTTCCCGCAGAGCCAATGCAGTAGCACTGTCAATAATAAGATCGCTGATATATCCGGCATTAAGAGCAGCATGAACAGCCAGAATTTTTTCTTGTCCGGCTACAATACAGACTGAGCGTCCGACCTGGCGGTATGTTTCAAGTGCGGGTCCGCTACTCTGCTGGTTAATGGCAAGATCTTTGAATGTGCCGTCGATACGATAGAAGACAGTTGCCAGGTCACCAACAACATCACGGTCAAGAAGAACGCGATGCTCCCGGTTCTCGTTAAGCCTTGCTGAAAGGAGCATCCGTTCCCACGTAAGATGAGCAACGCCAACAGTGAAAATAATGGTATCAGCCCTTTGCTGATACTCTCTGGCAATACGAATGGAAGGCTCATTCCACATCAGTTTCCGCGCCTCTTCTGTGGCAAACATCATGGGAACAGGGTACAGAACCAGTTCTCCTTCAAATGCCGAGGCAAATTTTTGCAGAATTCCGCCAATATAGCCTATTCCGCAGGAACCACCAGCTGTATTTCCCTGAAGCTGGACAATCTGGACACCTTTCATGGGACGTTTGGGCAGGTTGCGCGCAACAAGAGAGAGGATTTCACCAGCAGAAACAGCTACAATGTGATTGTCACAAATAATATCGTTACTAAGGTGAACGGCGGCAGTTTGTGCTACCCGGGTGAGTTGTTCCGGTGTTGAAGAGTCGGGTTCGACGGGAACAATTGTTATTTCGTGCAGACCCCGGTAACGGCGTTTGAGCTGCATTGAAAGAGGATCATTATCATGCCGATGATCGATAATTCGTACTTCGACAATACCAATTTTGCGCGCATGATTGAGAAGACGGGAGACTTTTGCTCGTGAAAAACCGAGGGTTTTTGCTATTTCATCCGTGTTCATTTGGTGGTGATAGTACATTTGTGCAATTTTTAGCGCTGATTCGTAAGAATCCTCCCTTTTTACCATGCAAAAAGGTTATGACTTCATTATTGTAAAGTCAATAGTTAGTAAAAATCACTTTTTGGAAAAAATTTCAATAATAACTTGACGAAATTTCATTAGCGCTGTTATCATCCTGGTGTACACACCCGGACAGGATAAATATTAAGGGGGATAATTCGATGAAGAAACTCTTGAATGATGTAAATGCTGTTGTAAAGGATTCAATGGCCGGTATTGAAGCGGCACATGGTGATATCGTCAAGGCAATGTATGATCCTAATATTCTGATCCGGGCGGGCGGCCCGGTAAAGGGAAAAGTTGCTGTTGTCTCCGGTGGCGGGAGTGGACATGAGCCCCTGCACGGCGGGTTTGTGGGGCTGGGAATGTTACATGCAGCATGTCCTGGTGAAATATTTACATCTCCTACTCCCGATCAGATGGAAGCTGCAACGAGGGCAGTTGATGGTGGTGCTGGTGTGCTTCACATTGTTAAAAATTATTCAGGTGATGTAATGAATTTTGAGATGGCAGCAGATCTGTGCCGCTCTGAAAACATTGATGTGGAATCTGTTGTAATTGATGATGACGTTGCTGTAAAGGATAGTCTGTATACGCAGGGCAGACGCGGTGTCGGTGCCACAGTTTTTGCAGAAAAAATTGCCGGAGCTGCTTCTGAGAGAGGGTTTAATCTTCAAAAGGTGAAATCGCTGGTAGAAAATGTGAACGCCAATGCCCGTTCAATGGGTATGGCATTAACATCGTGTACTGTACCTGCCAAGGGAGCTCCCACTTTTGATATTGGTGAAGATGAGATTGAGATAGGTATAGGCATTCACGGTGAGCCGGGGCGTGAGCGTACAAAGATAAAAAGTGCAGCAGAACTGTCAGAAATTATGTGTGATGCCATTCTGACCGATCTGCCTTTTTCTTCTAACGATGAAGTTTTTCTGATGGTGAACGGTATGGGCGGTACTCCTCTTATTGAACTCTATGTTGTTTACAATGATATTGCTGCAATTCTTAAGAAAAAGGGAATAAAGATTACCCGGAATCTTGTAGGGAACTATATCACATCATTGGAAATGGAAGGGTTTTCTATTACACTGGTTAAGTTAAACAAGGAACTGACTTCACTGTGGGATGATCCTGTTCGTACCGCTGGACTTCGTTGGGGAATCTAGGGAATGATTACTGCCGACTTAGTAAAAAAGTGGATATTGAGACTGGCTGAAGTCTATGCCGCGGAGAAGGCGTATCTGACGGAATTGGATTCTCCCATAGGTGATGCTGATCATGGAATTAATCTTGATCGAGGTTTTTCCGCTGTAGTGGTGGAGTTTGAAAAATCAAATCCGGAAACAATCTCAGAAATGTTGAAACTGACGGCTATGACACTTATTAGAACAGTCGGTGGTGCTTCAGGGCCGTTGTATGGTACATGGTTTTTAAAAGCTTCAATTGCGGCTTCAAATTATGAAAAACTTGATGCGGCACATTTTGTCAAGGTTGTTGAAGCGGCTGTGGAAGGAGTTGCGCAGCGAGGAAAAGCTGCACTGAACGATAAAACAATGCTTGATGTATGGATTCCAGTAGTTGAGCGTATTAAAGAAAAACTGGATGATGGTGAGAATATTCAGGCATTGTTGCTGGAAGCTGAAGAAGTTGCGGCAGAGCGTTTGAAAGCAACAATTCCGATGATTGCACGCAAAGGGCGTGCAAGTTTTCTCGGTGAACGGAGTATTGGACACCAGGATCCTGGTGCAACATCGAGTTTCTTTCTGATTCGTACGGCACGAGAAATTTTTGAGTAAACCGGTGATTGAAAATTACTGTTTTTTTAAAGGGTTTGAATTTTGACAGGAATTGTTATTGTATCGCACAGTCGTCTATTAGCGGAGAAAATTGCGTATCTGGCATCCTCTATGGTGCCGGATGTTGAAGTTCCTATTGCTTTTGCAGGAGGGGTTCTTGGAGAGAATGACAAGCTGGGGACAGATCCTACTGATATTATGAGTGCTGTGGAGTCTGTTTTTGGACCTGATGGTGTAATTATTTTTGTGGATATGGGCAGTGCTGTTCTCAGTGCCGAGATGGCATTGGAGCTGATGGGGGCTAACGTAAGTGATTCTGCTGTTATTTCTTCTGCTCCGATTGTTGAAGGAGCCGTTACAGCTTCTGTTCAATCAGCATCAGGAGCTTCTCTGAATGAGATTGAACAGGAAGTACAGTTATCGTTAAACGGAAAACGGCAGCAACTTGGTTTTAATGTTTCGGAGGAACCGTCAGAAGAGAATGAACTTGATCTAAATGTGGTATCAAAGAAGCGTGTTTTCAGTATTGATATTGAAAATGGTCTGCATGCCCGTCCTGCCGCAAAGATGGTACGTGCTGTGGGTGCTTATCCCTGTGATGTCACCGTATCGAATCTTTCAAAGGTTAAGGGGCCGGTTTCTGCCCGGAGTTTGAATCAGCTTTCTACTTTAGAGGTTTCAAAGGGTAATGAAATTCTTGTAGTTGCCACCGGGGAGGGCGCAGCTGAGGTGCTGCAGGCAATTGCTAAACTTGTTCAGACGAATTTTGGTGAAGCAACAAATCAGGAGCTTAAGCCCGTTCGTAAACTACCTTGTGGTACGGTAAGCCTGTCTGAAGGGATTGCTGTTGGGCGTGCATGGCTTATCAATGCCGATTCCCTGGATGTTCCGGAGCGGTATATTACCGAAGAAGAAATTAAAAATGAGACACTCCGTTTTCAGACATCGCTAGAAGTGGTGAGGCAAAATATTCTTTCGCGAATTAATACCCTTTCTGGTGATTTCCAGAGCCCGGAATCTGAAATTTTTGAAGCACATCTTGTTCTCCTTGAGGATCCTGATCTTGTGGAAGAAACAATTCATAGAATTGTTACGTTAAAATTTTCGGCTGAATCTGCCTGGTCAGAGGCTGTTTCTCAAGTTGTTAAACGGTATGAAAATCTGGAAGATGCATATCTTCAAGTACGGGCCATTGACGTTTTAGATATAGGCGTTCAGGTTCTTACTGCATTGGGAGTTTCGATAAGTCATGAAATCCCTGATTTTGAGGAGCCCATTATTGTTGTTGCCCGGGAACTAACACCTTCCCAGACGGTAGGTCTTAAACTTGACAGCATATGCGGCATTATTACCGAAAAAGGCGGCCCCACATCTCATACAGCAATTCTTTCTCGGGCAAGGGGTATTCCTGCTGTGGGCGGTTATGTAGATATTTCATTGATTGCTACAGGTGATATGCTTGCATTGGACGGGTTTTCCGGAACTGTATATCACAATCCTGATGAAGACACTGTAAATATATTGATGAAGAAAAAAGAAGAATGGCTGAATAAACAGAAATTGCTCAGGCTTGCAGCAGAACAACCGGCAGTTACGGCTGATGGAATTGCTGTGCCGGTTCTGGCTAATATTGCATCTTCGGCTGATGCAGTCATTGCAAACAAAAATGGTTCTGAAGGTATAGGTCTTTTGCGGACTGAAGGTCTGTTGCTCAATAGAGAAACTGTCCCGTCACTTGAGGAGCAAATGATATATTTTAAAAGGATCTTCGCAGAAAGTTCAGGAACGGTGACGGTCCGAACTTTTGATGTTGGAGGAGACAAACGTATACCTTTTCTTAATCTGGACAAAGAGGACAATCCCTTTCTGGGGGTACGGGGAATCCGTTTATATGAAACAAATAGGGAACTTTTTGAAACACACCTTGAAGCAGTTCTGCGAGGCGCTGTCGGTTATGATGTAAATATTATGTTTCCCATGGTTGCAAAACTTGAAGAATTTATTATGGCACAGCGAAGGGTTGAGGAAGTTCATTTGCGTCTTTTGAAAAGTAATGTTGAACATAAGTGGCCGGTAGATCTGGGTGTTATGATTGAGACTCCAGCTTCTGTTCTGGTAGCTGATGATTTGGCGGGATTAGCGGCGTTTTTCAGTATTGGAACCAATGATTTGACTCAATATGTTCTTGCGGCGGAGAGGGGCAGCCATCAGCTTGTAGGATTTCTTGATTCACTGGAACCCTCAGTTCTGCGGGCAGTAAAGACAATAGCTGATATTGGCGCAGAGCATAATATTCCGGTAAGTGTATGCGGCGAACTGGGAGCCCAGATCGAAGCTGTGCCGCTTCTCATTGGTCTTGGAATTACAAAAATCAGTGCGAACGGAACTTCCATTCCGGCTATCAAGGAGGTTATTCGACGGACGCATAAAAAACGCCTTCAGTCAATTTCGGCAGATATTATCAAATGTGCTAAAAGTGCGGGAGAGGTAAAGGAGCGCCTTCATGAACTTCTCAACGTTTAATTTTTTCGGCCTTCCCCGGTTTATTGGCCCTTACTCAAGGGCCGGGAAGCCGAAGTCGATATTATCCGGTTCCATAAACAACTTCTGCCCCTTGTTCCGGCTGCGCAGAACTTTCATGTCTTCATCGGTAAGGGAAAAGTTGAACACATCGAAGTTGGAGGCAATGCGCTGCGGATTGACAGACTTGGGCAGGGGAACTATTCCCCTCTGAATGAACCAGCGCAGAGCAATCTGTACGGGTGTTTTGCCGTGCTTCTCTGCCACTTTCTGTAGTCCTGAATCTTCCAGTACATCTTTAACTCTCCAGCTTTTCAGCGGAGCATAGGCTTCCAGAATAATGCCCTTTTCGGCGCACCAGGCCTGCAGGCGGTGGTTCTGGAGATGGATGTGGCACTCCACCTGATTAACCACCGGGGCAATTCCGGCGGTTTTCAACAGGGCGTCAATATGATGGATGTTATGATTGGACACGCCGAGTGAACGTACTTTTCCTGCATCCACGGCTTTTTCCATGGCGCTGTAAACGGCCGCGTTCCGGCTGCAGCTTCCGGGCCAGTGGAGCAGAAGCAGATCGATATAACCGCATCCAAGCCGCTGAAGGGACTGATCTATGGCTTTGTCAGCTTCTTCAGCGGTGGAAACGCTGTTCCAGATTTTGGTTGTCAGAAAAAGATCTTCACGCGGAATGCCCGATTCCCTTACGGCTTTTCCCACTTCCTGTTCATTGTCATAAAAGGCTGCCGTATCTATGTGGCGGTAGCCGGTTTCCAGAGCGGCCAGAACGGCTTTCTCCGCTTCGTTTTCCATACTCTGCCAGGTTCCAAGACCTATGGCCGGTATATTATATCCGTTGCTGAGTTTAATAGTTTTCATGAAGATATTGTAACATAATTTTACTCAATGGCGAAAACTTTCTGCAGATCTTCCAGAATGGGATTGCCGGGTTCTTTTTTCATAAAGACATTTAAATGATCCATGGCCCGGATCCGAGCCGGAGAGCTGAATTAAGCGTTCAAGATGTTTTTCCATTGAAAGTTCTCCAGACGTAACAGAACCTGCCGGTGGGTTTCTTCGGCGTTCTGAATAAAACTGTTTTCTTCGTATTTCCCAATTACCGTGTCGCGTTCACTGCTGTTATTGAATGTAATGCTGCGGAAGAAATTTTCATAGTCTTTTTT